>CAMPCG010000005.1 GCA_946644025.1 uncultured Prevotellaceae bacterium
CGCCGACCCTCTGCTTGTAAGGCAGATGCTCTAAACCAACTGAGCTAAACGCCCAAAAGCGGGTGCAAAGGTAGACAAAATTTTCCTTACCGCCAAAGTTTTTAGCATTTTTTTGCGTCGTCTCGTATTAAATACGTAACTTTGCACGCCAGAAATGAAGGAATTGAAGATATGGCTCGTCGTTGCTGCCGTGGCGCTCACCGCCTTGTCGCTGCTCGTGTCGCACTATCTGGTGCGCGACCTTCAGCGTGAGGAGCAGGGGCGCATGGAGCTGTGGGCCGAGGCCATGCGCCAGCTGAGCGAGGCCGACGAGGAGACCGACCTGAGCCTGGTGATGAGGGTCATCACGGGCAACAACACCATTCCCGTCATCGTGCTCGACCAGCAGGGCAACGTTACCGACTACCGGAACATTGACGACACCACCCGCATTGCTGCCCGTATGCTGGCCCACGGCGACAGCATACGCATCAGCCCCTACCAGCTGATGGTCTACGAGGAGTCCACGCTGCTGCGCCGACTGACGTTCTACCCCTACTGGGCGCTGGGCCTGGTCATGATTTTCGCCGTGGTGGCCATCGTGGCGCTCATGGCCTCGAAGCGCGCCGAGCAGAACAAGGTGTGGGTGGGCCTGTCGAAGGAGACCGCCCACCAGCTGGGAACGCCCATCAGCAGCCTCATGGCGTGGGTGGAGGTGCTGAAGGAGACCTACCCCGACGACACCCTCATTCCCGAGCTGGACAAGGACGTGAAGCGACTGGAGCGCATTGCCGAGCGATTCTCGAAGATTGGCTCGCTGCCCGAGCCCGTGCCCGAGTCGATGAACGCCCTGCTGGACCGCGTCATAGAGTACATGGACAAGCGAACGTCGCAGAAGGTGGCCATCGGCGGCCACTATCCCGGCCACGACGTCATCGTGTCGATGAACGCCTCGCTCTTCGAGTGGGTCATCGAGAACCTCTGCAAGAACGCCGTCGACGCCATGGAGGGCGGCAGCGGGCGCATAGACCTGTGGCTGCTCGAAGAGGACGCCATCGTGGCCGTGGAGGTGGTGGACACGGGCAAGGGCATCAAGAAGAAGAACATCAAGGACGTATTCCGCCCCGGCTTCACCACGAAGAAGCGCGGATGGGGCCTGGGACTCTCGCTGGCCAAGCGCATCGTCGAGGAGTATCACCACGGCCGCATCTTCGTAAAAGAGTCGGAGCCCGGCAGGGGCACCACCTTCCGCGTAGAACTGCGGCGATAACCTCCCACCACCCCCCCCCCCCCCCCCCCCCCCCCCCCCCCCCACCCCTCACCCCTCACCTCCCACCCCCAGCAAAACCATGCAAGTCATCTACGAAGACAACCACATCATCGTTGTAAACAAGCAGCCCGGCGAGATTGTCCAGGGCGACAAGACGGGCGACGTGCCCCTCTCAGACCTGGTGCGCCAGTACATCAAGGAGAAGTACCAGAAGCCCGGCAACGTCTTCCTCGGCGTGGTCCACCGTCTGGACCGCCCCGTCGGCGGCCTCGTCATCTTTGCCCGCACGTCGAAGGCCCTGTCGCGCCTCAACCGTATGTTCGCCCAAGGTGAGGTCCACAAGACCTACTGGGCCATCACGCCGCGACCCTCCACCTCCATTCACCGCCCCTCCTCTCCCGCCAGTCCCGTACACTGCGGCAGTGCCGCAGTCCCCCCATCCCCCCTCGACCTCCCTGTCGGCGCTCCTCCCGCCCTCCTCACCCACTGGCTGACGCGCAACGAGCAGCAGAACAAGTCGTACGCCCACCCCCGCGAGGTGCCCGGCTCGAAGAAGGCCCAGCTGCGCCTCTCCTGCCTGGCCTGCGGCGACCGCTACCAGCTCGTCGAGGTGCAGCTGCTCACGGGCCGCCATCACCAGATACGCTGCCAGCTGGCCGCTATAGGCTGTCCCATCAAGGGCGACCTGAAATATGGCGCACCGCGCAGCAATCCCGACGGCAGTATCTCGCTACTGGCACGCAGCATCGACTTCACCCATCCCGTCTCGGGCGAGGACCTGCATTTCGACGCCCCGCTGCCCGACGAAGGACTGTGGACGACCCTCGCCGGTAAATCATAAAAAAGCATTATTCTGAACCCCTGATAGACGGCCCTTTTTGGATTTTAGCACAGGGGCGGTCAGGGTGAGGCTGAAGATTTCCTACAGCCTCAGCCCTTCTGTTGATGGGAAAGAGCCGGGGAAAAGCTGTCTTTGCCCGTATTTTAAATATAGAAAGGGTAGGGGAAATCTTGAAACACTGTCAGTGTTTCTATAAACCACGTCAGCGTTTGTACAAACGCTGACGTGGTTTATACAAACGCTGACGTGGTTTGTAAAAACGGTGTCGACGTTTTCGGGTTTTCGGAAAACACTGTCGGGAATCATAAAAAACATTAATTTTCGGCTGCAAATACGCCCCGTGTCCTTTTTTAGTGCTACCTTTGCATCACCAACCAGATGCTGGGCCGAGGAGCCCTGAAAAAGGAAGCATAGAAGGAAGACACGTCAGGTATCTTTATTATAATGAAATTAACAGACCTCACGGCCATTTCGCCTATTGATGGCCGCTACAGGGGGAAAACAGAGCCCCTCGCTAATTATTTCTCCGAGTACGCACTCATACGCTATCGCGTCCGCGTGGAGATAGAGTATTTCATCGCACTTTGCCAACTGCCGCTGCCACAGCTGAAGGACGTCACCGAGGACCTCTTCCAGCCGCTCCGCGACATTTACCTGCACTTCACCGAGGCCGACGCACTGCGCGTGAAGGAGATAGAGGCCGTGACCAACCACGACGTCAAGGCAGTGGAGTACTTCATCAAGGAGCGGATGGACAACATCCTCCCGGCCACCGTCTACGACCCCTCGGCACTGAAGAATTTCGTACACTTCGGCCTCACCTCGCAGGACATCAACAATACCTCCGTGCCCCTCTCGCTGAAGGACGCCCTCGACGAGGTGTTCCTGCCCGCCGTGGAGCAGCTCGTGGAGCAGCTCAACGACCTGGCCGAGGCATGGCGCAACATACCCATGCTGGCGCGGACACACGGACAGCCCGCCTCGCCAACAAGGCTGGGGAAGGAGTTCAAGGTGTTTGTCTACCGACTGGAGGAACAGCTGCGCGCGCTCAGGGACACACCCATAACGGCCAAGTTCGGCGGAGCAACGGGAAACTTCAACGCCCACCACGTGGCCTATCCCCAGTACGACTGGGCCGACTGGGCCGACGGATTCCTGGCCGACCGGCTCGGTCTGGAGCGTGAGCAGTACACCACCCAAATATCGAACTATGACTATTTGGCAGCCATACTCGACGCACTGCGCCGCATCAACACCATCGTCATAGACCTGGACCGCGACGTGTGGATGTATATCTCCATAGACTACTTCAAACAGCGCATCAAGGCCGGAGAGGTGGGAAGCAGCGCCATGCCACACAAGGTGAACCCCATAGACTTCGAGAACAGCGAGGGAAATATGGGCATGGCCAACGCGGTGCTCGCATTTCTGGCACAGAAATTGCCTGTAAGCCGGCTGCAGCGAGACCTCACCGACTCTACCGTCATACGCAACGTGGGAGTGCCACTGGCACACGCACTCATCGCACTCAAGAGCACACAGAAAGGCCTCTCAAAACTCATACTCAACGAAGACAAGCTGCGACAGGACCTCGACAACAACTGGGCAGTCGTGGCAGAGGCCATACAGACCATACTCCGCCGTGAAGGCTACCCTAACCCATACGAGGCACTAAAGGAATTGACACGTACAAACAAGAAAATCAATCAGGAGACAATCACAGAATTTATCAACACACTAAACATTCCAGACTCAGTGAAGCAGGAGCTCGCCTCCATCACACCAGCAAACTACACAGGTATTTAAAGCAATTTAACGAAAACACAATCATGGACTTCGAAAACGAGAACAAAGATCAGCTCAACGAGCAGCAATCCCCTAGCCGCGACGGCTACCAGAAGGATTTCAGGCCCGCTGGACGCTCGCCGCGCCCGCGTATCAGCCACAGCAGTCAGCGCCCACAGGGCTACGACCGAACAAACAGTTACAACCGCTATCAGAACCGCGACGACGACGGAGCATTCCGCCCCGAGGGATTCGGGGCATCGCTGCAGCAGCAGCCAAGGGAGCAAAGGCCCTATCGCGCGCGTACATTTAATAATAATAATAATACACCCTACCAGCAGCGCAGCCCCTACCAGCAGCAGGGCGGAGGATATCGCCCGCGCTACAACCAGGACGGCGACGAGGGTGGATATCAGCCACGCCAGCAGTACCAGCCCCGTCCGGCATACAAGCCAAGGACTCAGGGCGGAGACTACCAGCAGGGTGGGGGGTATCAGCAGAGGCCCGGAGGATATCAGCCCAGGCAGCAGCGACCCTACAACAGCAACTACCAGCAGGGTGGATACCAGCAGGGCGGACCCAGAAAACCCTATCAGAAAAGGCAGCGCACCGCTGACTACGACCCCAACGCAAAGTACTCCATGAAGAAACGCATAGAGTACAAGGAGGTGAACTATGACCCCAACGAGCCCATACGACTGAACAAGTTCCTGGCTAATGCCGGAGTGTGCAGCCGCAGAGAGGCCGACGAGTTCATACAGGCTGGAGTGGTCAGCGTCAACGGAGAGGTGGTCACGGAGCTCGGAACAAAGGTGCTGCGCACAGACATCGTGCGCTTCCACGACGAGCCGGTCAACCTCGAGAAGAAGGTTTACGTGCTGCTCAACAAGCCGAAGGACTACGTCACTACCAGCGACGACCCGCAGCAGCGAAAGACCGTCATGGACCTCGTCAAGGGGGCCTGCCCGGAGCGCATATACCCCGTGGGAAGGCTCGACAGAAACACAACGGGCGTGCTGCTGCTCACCAACGACGGTGACCTCGCATCAAAGCTCACTCACCCTAAGTACCTCAAGAAGAAGATATACCACGTGTACCTCGACCGTAACGTCACAGCTCACGACATGCAGACCATCGCAACAGGAGTGATGCTCGAAGACGGAGAAATAAAGGCCGACGACGTGCAGTATGCCGACCCCAACGACAAGAAACAGGTGGGGATAGAGATACACTCGGGAAAGAACCGCATCGTAAGGCGTATCTTCGAGTCGCTCGGCTACAGGGTCACAAAGCTCGACCGAGTGCAGTTCGCAGGACTCACCAAGAAGAACCTGCGACGGGGAGACTGGCGCTACCTCACCGAGGAGGAGGTTGACTATCTCCGCATGGGCGCATACGAGTAGCACTCACCGCCCCCATTAACCCCATTAAGCCCATTAACCCCATCCCCCCCATTAACCCCATCATCCCCATCACCCCCATTAAGCCCATTAACCCCATAATAAAATAATGAAACGTACAAAAATAATCGACGTCCTCGCAAGCACAGACTATGGAAAAGAGGTCTGCGTCAAGGGGTGGGTGCGTACACACCGCTCAAGCAAGGCAGTAGATTTCATCGCACTCAACGACGGCTCAACCATCAAGAACGTACAGATTGTCGTCGACCCAGAGGCATGTCCCGTAAGCTGCAACATCGTTGCTGCCCCGTCACTCAAGGATGTCACCACCGGCGCCTGCATCGCCGTCTGCGGAACGCTCGTAGAGAGCCCCGCAGCAGGACAGCCCTCGGAAATCCAGGCCACAGCCATAGAGCTGCTCGGACTGTGCGACAACACCTATCCCATGCAGAAGAAGGGACAGAGCTTCGCGGCTATGCGTAAGAACGCACACCTGCGACTGCGCACAAATACCTTCGGAGCAGTCATGCGCATACGACACAACATGGCCATCGCCATACACAAGTACTTCCACGACCACGGATTCTACTACTTCCACACGCCGCTCATCACTGCCAGCGACTGCGAGGGAGCAGGAAACATGTTCCAGGTCACAACAAAGAACCTCTACGACCTGAAGAAGGACGAACAGGGAAAGATTATCTACGACGACGACTTCTTCGGAGAGCAGACCTCGCTCACCGTCTCGGGACAGCTCGAGGGCGAGCTCGGAGCAACGGCCCTCGGAGCCATCTATACCTTCGGACCCACATTCCGCGCCGAGAACAGCAATACGCCGCGCCACCTCGCAGAGTTCTGGATGATTGAGCCCGAAGTGGCCTTCATGGACCAGGAGGAACTCATGGACCTCGAAGAGGACTTTATAAAATATTGTGTGCAGTGGGCGCTCGACAACTGCAAGGACGACCTCGCCTTCCTCAACCAGATGATTGACAAGAGTCTCATCGAGCGACTCAAGTCCGTCATCAGCACCGAGTTCGTGCGGCTCCCTTACACCAAGGGCATCGAAATCCTCCAGGAGGCCATCAAGAACGGACACAAGTTCGAGTTCCCCTGCAACTGGGGCGACGACCTCGCCTCTGAGCACGAGCGCTACCTCGTCGAGCAGCACTTCAAGAAGCCCGTCATTATGACCGACTACCCCTCCGCCATCAAGGCCTTCTATATGAAGCAGAACAATGCCGACGCAGAAGGCGGCTCGGTAGGCTACCGTGGCACCGTCGCCCCCGGCCCCACCATGCAGGGCACCGACGTACTCTTCCCCCAAATAGGCGAAATCATCGGCGGCTCCGTCCGTGAGGAAAACTACGACAAGCTCATGGCCGAAATCAACGCGCGCAACATGGAGACCGACAAGCTCTGGTGGTACCTCGACACACGCCGCTACGGCTCGTGCCCGCACGCCGGCTTCGGACTGGGATTTGAGCGCCTCATTCTCTTCGTGACGGGCATGCAAAACATCAGAGATGTCATACCATTCCCAAGAACACCAAAAACAGCCGAATTCTAAGCCAAATGTCAAAAAAGGCCCCATATATCGTACTTTTTTTATAGATTTTTGAAAAAAACCTTAAAAATATTTGCACGATACCAAAAATATGTCTATATTTGCACCCAAAAATCGTGTCTCCGCGCCAGAGACGCGCTTGTGGGCCAGCCTTAAAGGCGTGGATTCACATGCGGGAAAGGCAGGGCGGAGGCTGTCAGGGAAGGACTAAAGACGCAATAGATAGAGAAAAGATGTATAGAGAAGGAAAGAAAGTCAACTGATGTATTAACAACCTAGTTTTTTTATTAATTTAAATGTTTAACTGTATGAAAAAACAATTTTTCAGTAAGTTGCTTATGGCAGCGATGTTTGTCACTGCCGTAGGCTCGTTCCAGTCTTGTAAGGACTACGACGGCGACATCGCTAACATCGAGCAGAACGCCTCCGTCCTTCAAGGCCAGGTGAACAGCCTTCAGGACGCCCTGAACACTGCGAAGTCAGAGCTCGCAGCTGCCAAGGCTGCTGCCGACAAGGCTGTTAAAGCTGCCGAGGAGGCCACTAAGAACGGCGCAGACGCCAACGCAGTGGCCAAGCAGGCAAAGGAGGCTGTCGACGCCCTGGCACAGACGGCTGTCCTGCAGAACACGATCGATGACCTTCAGAAGGCCATCGAAGACGTGAAGGCTATCGCCGACGGTAAGGTAGACCAGAAGACGCTTGACAGCGAGATTGCCAAGGTCGCCGGTCGTATCGACGCTATCGACCCCGTCCTGAACAAGCTGACCGAGGGTATCGCCGAGGTTGCTACCCTGAAGGGCCAGGTTGAGAGCAACAAGAAGGAGGCCAACGAGGCCATCGAGGCACTGCGTGCCGACATCGCCAGCCAGCAGGCCGTCATCAACAGCTTCAAGGAGGACATCAGCGCCAAGCTCGCTTTCCTGAGCGACGAGAGCCTCATGGAGATGCTCGACGCCAAGGTTGCCGAGGCTGAGAACTCCGTGAAGAGCCTCCAGGCCGCACTGGCCAAGGTCGACGCCAATGCCAACAGCATCAGCGAGATCAAGAGCACCCTTGAGAGCCTCCAGGCTTCCATCAACGGTGCCGTCGAGAAGTGCGACTACATCAGCAGCAACTTCAGCACCCTGAACGTGTTCGTCGACAACGCCCTGACCAGCCTTGTCCTCAAGCCCACCCTCTACTACGGTGGTATCGAGGCCGTTGAGGCTATCCACGGCGTATACCAGCCCATCGGCTTCTCTATCTATTATGCCGACGAGACTGACGACGTGAACGCCCTGCAGGATCCCACGAAGACCAACGCTGCCTATGCACGTACTTCGACCAACGCCTACGACATCACTTACGAGTATGCTCCGAAGAATGACCTGATCTACAAGTATCCCGTCATCGATGCTTACTATCACATCAACCCGAAGCACCTCACCCGTGCTGAGATCGGCGACCTCGCCCTCAACACCGAGGATCGTAACTATGTCAACACCGTCCAGACCCGTGCCGAGAAGAACTCCATCGACCTCGCCCTCGACGTCTGCGGACCTCAGGTCTACAATGTTGAGAACGGACTCCTGCACGCCTACTTCACCAACAGTGCCGACATGTGGCACCGTCTGGAGCAGGACGGCAGCGTATGCGCCGGCCAGGTCACCGTCGTCTCTCTGGAGGCTACCGCTCCCACTGCTGAGGGAACAACCCGCACCGTTACCTCTGACTGGGGTGCAGTTGCACGCGTTCACCAGCACGCTTACTGCCTCGCTGACAACGACGCTACCATCGGTCACTACACCACCTATCCTCACATCTACAAGCCCCAGGATACCGACTGTGGTTTGATGGACCGCAACCAGTACACCTGGACTGAGGACCACGTCTCCAGCGACGATGCTACCCGTGAGGACAAGTACAACAAGGACATCGTGCACATCTACCGTCAGGCTCGTGAGGCCATCGTGAACGAGTACACTCACACCCTGATGTGGGACGGCACACCTGTTGACCTGGATGAGATCATCGAGGTTCACGCTCTGCACCACTACTACAACTCGGGCGACCGCGAGTTCGACCTCCCCGTCGACTTCGAGCGCCTCGGCTTCAAGCGTAAGTACACCATCTGTAACTACCAGTATCCCGCTACCATGGGTGTCAACATCAATGGTACTGAGGAGTCTCAGCACGCTCACATCGAGGATGGTCACCTCCTGAAGGCTAACTTCGTCACTGGTGGCAAGCGCGACATCACGAAGACCAGCCGCAGCTCTATCGGCCGCGAGCCTCTGGTGATGGTTGAGCTCATCGATACGCTCGACGAGATGACCTGGAACCCCGACCACATGAACTGGGAGGCTGTTGCTAAGGATCACAATCCCCGTCACAACCTCGTTGCTGTCGGCTTCATCAAGTTCAAGATCGTTGACGAGACCGATCCCGTTGTCCTCAACGTCACGATTGACTCTCAGAACTCTAACCTCTATGCAAGCTGCGCCGGCGATACCGTCCTGACCAACTGGCACGAGGTTGAGGAGCAGATCCTCGACGCTATCAAGGTTCACGGACTGAGCATCTCGAAGAGCGAGTTCGAGGCTAACTATGTACTGCGCAACGTCAACGGTAACGAGGCTTCGTTCCGTGAGATTGCTACTGGATTCGACATCAACGGTCAGGTCTACATTCCTTACACGAAGAAGACCAACACCTACGATCCCACTGTGAACACTCAGAAGAACTGGGTTGACGGTGTCAACCTCAGCAAGCCCGAGAACTGGGTTCTCCCGCAGGTTGTCCTCAATGGCGACGTGAATGTCTACGATCAGAATCCTCTCCGTCCGAACGCAGAGCAGCGCTTCGTCGATCCCGACCGCTATGGTCAGATCGTCTACACCAGCTATGACTGGCTGCACCGCGAGACCAACCTGATTGGTATCACCATGACCGCTGAGCAGATGCTGCAGCAGCTCGTCAAGCGTGACCACGAGGGTGTCTATCTCGACAGCCTGGGCAACAAGGTTGCTTACCTCTCTGAGGCTGACTTCTATCCCTACTGCGACACTAAGGTGGCTGCCAAGCTGTACGACGTTGGTCACAACGGCTGGCCTGAGGTTACCGTCTGCTTCCAGGTTCGTCTGCACCTGAACAAGGCTACGATGGATCGTGAGGCTCGCACCAACGAGAACGGTGGCTGGTACAGCATCGCCGGTGTCTACGGTGGCAAGAAGACCTTCATCAACGCTAACATCGACGCTTACAAGAATGGTGATCAGTACTGGGATGTCCGTCGCTTCGTGATGAACCTCCAGCAGGCTCTGACCAACTACGACTGGCTGGCTTCTCTGACCAACAGACCTCGCGCATTCGACTTCTTCTACAACGAGATCGATGGTTCGAACCGCGCTGCTGAGCGTATCGGCATCCAGAAGGCTAAGCTCGGTGAGCTCCACGGAGACCTCTACTTCTACACTAAGAACTGGCTCGGTGACATCGAGGAGGGTACTCCTTACTGGCACAACGGCGCTCAGGCTGGTGTTGACGATGCATACGGCGACAAGAAGATTAGCATGGAGAACGACAAGTTCTATGCTGACCGCTACCTCATCAAGGTTTGCTACACCAAGAACCCGCTCGACACTGTTGTCTGGGCTCAGGAGGCTACTGGCAAGCGCCACGTTGGTAAGCTCGGTAAGTACCTGTTCGCTTACAAGTACATCGAGAACCACGCTGACTACACCGACACTTGGAGCAGCAAGACTGGTGATCCTCGCGACGGTGACGACGCTCTGGTGCACAACTACACGCACTACGACATGCAGAACGGTGAGCTCATCGCCTGGATTGACAACTATGACACGCATCAGGCTCAGAACAGCCGCTATCCGTATGCTAACCTCGACCGCACTGGCCGCCTGAACGAGAGCGTTAACGTTCACTACAACTTCAACAGTAAGTTCGCTCAGGATCTGCTCAACCGCGCTGGTCGCTATGCAGAGAACAACGGCGGTACTCAGGATGGTTACAGCAAGGCTACTGATAATCCCTTCAGCGTGAACTGCCACCTGAACCTCTTCGAGGGCGACTGCGTGCTCGCTATCAACCCGATGATTACTGAGCGTAAGCCTGGTCAGGACTACATCGTCCGTCCCGACTACGTCGACAACTACTATGAGACTGGTGAGGCTACCCACTGGACTGCTCCTGTGAACTACGTTCCCGCTGACGGTCCCGACATGCCCGCTGAGAGCGAGTACCACACCTTCTTCCATCGTCCTGCCGGCGTGCCCGTCATGCTGAACAATCCTGACTTCGTGGTTCGCTTCCTGCGTCCGCTGAACGTCGAGTTCCAGACTCCTTGGCAGACCGCTGCTCTGAACGCTACTGAGGATGCTACTGCAAGCACCAACACGTACACCATTACCTACAAGAACCTCTTCCGCAATCAGACTGGTTCGCCTGCAAGCCGCATCTTCCCGATGGATTGGCGTAACTACAGCAATGTGGTTAATCAGACTGACTGGATACAGTACTATCAGGGCAAGCGGAATCCTGGTGTCTTCAACGACTGGAATGTTCCCGCTTGGAAGCGCAACGTGCCTTACGGCTTCGGCTTCCTGACCGGCTTCAAGTACATGGATAAGGATCGCAGCTCGTTCAACCGTGGCTCGAACATGAACTGGTACAACTGGAACAGCGGTCTGGTCTACACTCCGAACTTCACCGACCAGTATGCTGATACTTGGAACGAGATGAACGTTGTTCCTCAGATTGATCATCTGCTGACCAACTGGCAGGGTAGCGAGCGCTTCATGGGTCGTGACCTGATCATCAACGGTCTTGACATCCAGCACAATGTTAATGGTGTTACTGGCAACGTTGAGAGCACGACGTTCACCTACACGAACGACCTGATCAACCGCGGCGGATTCGACATCATCATTCCTGTGACCGTGAAGTATGCTTGGGGTGACATCACCACCACTGGTAAGTGGGAGCAGACCACCAACATCCAGCGTACAAGCGATCGTTGGTTCCACAACGCCAACATGAACTACATCAAGGTTCACTTTGGTCCCACTGTCGCCAACTAATCACTGACAAGTTCTGTCCCTCTGACGGACAAAACTCATAACTAAGAAAGGGGTGTATGGCATACTATGTTATGCACCCCTTTTAATTATTAACTCTTTAGAACAATGAAATACAAATTTCTTCGTATTCTTGCACTGGCTGCCATTGCCGTTCCTCTCTGTCTCTGCTCATGCACTGGCGAGAAGAAAGATGGTGAATCTGCCAAGGTCGATCTTAATCTGCCTACGATGACGCTCGACTCTCAGGACACCATCATCGTTGACCAGCTCTCTACAGAGTTCATCGAGCATCTGAAGGCCCAGGAGTATTCCGACGCCATCTCCATGCTCTACTATCTTGACCCCGACTCGAGCATCGTGCCCCTGCCCCGCAACCTGGCCATCCGCCAGGAGCAGATCTTCCGCACGTTCCCCGTACTCGACTATCACTTTGAGAGCATCCGCTTCCGCACGGAGACCGACTGCCAGGTGAAGTTCAACATCACCTTCTCGCGCAACGCTGAAGGTCAGGACTACACCACGTCGCTCTACCTGCAGCCCATCCGCCGCGACGGACAGTGGTACCTCACTGTGCGCGACTCATCGGCACCCAACGGTTCGGCCTCTCAGATCGAGAATTAGTCTGTCTGACATACAAGAATGCTTCTATGCCGTTATCTTATTAGGTGCGACATGGAAGCATTTTTGTTTTGCGTTGGCCCGCTCGCTTTTTTCTCGCCTGTGCAGGAAAAGGCAAATTTTCATTTTCTTTGCCGATGCGGCCTCACAGGCCGCCCAATTGACGAAAATGATAATGCCTATATATCAATCTTGCGAAACTTGTATAAATTATGCTAAAAAAGGGGATGCGGTTTCGGGAAAAGCATTACCTTTGCGCTATGTTGTATCATGTTCTTTATGCTTTTTGGTATGTGCTGTCGCTCCTGCCTTTTTGGGTGCACTATTTGCTGAGCGATTTCCTTTACGTCGTTGTCTATCGTCTGCTGGGCTATCGGCGTGCTGTGGTGCGCAGTAATCTGGAGTCGTCGTTTCCTGAAAAGAGCGTCGAGGAGCTGCGGCAGATAGAGCGGGGCTTCTATCACTCCCTTTGCGACTATTTCGTGGAGACGGTGAAGACGCTGTCCATGAGCCGTGAGCAGATACGCCGCCACCTTGTCTTCAAGGGTATTGAGGTGGTCGATGCGTGTATCGACGACGGCCAGTCGGTCGCTGCTTACCTGGGCCACACCTTCAACTGGGAGTGGATTACCTCGCTGCCCTTGTGGGTCAGCCCGAAGGCCCACTGCGGACAGCTCTATCACGCGCTGGAGAACAAGGCCTTCGACCGCCTGTTTATCCATTTGCGTCAGCGCTGTGGAGCCGAGTGCATTCCCCTTACCGACATACTGCGCAAGACCGTGGAGTATAAGCGTCAGGGTCGGCCCACGGTCTTTGGCTACATCGCCGACCAGGTGCCCCATTGGAACAATATCCACCACTGGTGCCAGTTCCTCAACCACGATACGCCCGTCATGACCGGCACGGAGCGCATTGCGCGCAAGAACCGTCAGGCCCTTGTCTACATCGACATGCGGCGGCTGCGCCGTGGCTACTATGAGTGCGAGTTCAGGCTCATCACCCGGCACCCCGAGCAGATGGGCGAGTTCGAGCCTACCGATATCTACCACCGTATGCTTGAAGAGACCATACGTCGCCAGCCCGAGCTGTGGCTCTGGAGCCATAACCGCTGGAAGCGCACCCGCGAGGAGTTCAACGAGCGCTTCGAGGTGGTTGACGGAAAGGTTATTGAGAAGCAGGGGCGGCTGGAATGAAATTCCAGCGGAAGAGACGGGATGTTTGCGTAATGGACAGTGCTTCTTTCTGTTGATGTGAAAGAGCCGTGGAAAAGTTGTCGTTACACGTATTTTAAATGTAGAAAGGGTAAGAACTATCTACAAACCACGTCAGTGTTTGTATAAACGCCGACGTGGTTTGTACAAACGTCGACGTGGTTTGTACAAACACTGACAGTGTTTGTAGATTTGAGCCCCACCCCCAGAAGACCCACCCCCAGCCCCAGGGGCTTGTCTTTATACACATCTTGCAGCGGCTGGAAGATGCCGTAGGTAATGGTGTCCGCCGCTCACCCCTCCCCTCCAAGGGGAGGGGTGAGCGGCGGCCTACCTTTTCCCAAGAGGAGGGGATAAGAAGAAAAGGGATGGCTGAGTGCAGAAAACGCAGAAAACGCCAAGGCACCGGGACAGACTTATGAAGTCCCGGTGCCTTGGCGTTTAGAGATTGTTGTAGGGGGGCTTATTTCACCACGACCTTCATGGTCTTCGAGCTGTGGGCGGTGCTTGCCTTGACGATGTAGATGCCGCCTTGCAGCTGGAAGGTGCAGGAGCGTTTGGCTCCGTCGTGGCTGTAGGCTGTTGCTCCGTCGGCTGCGTAGGCAGCGACGTCCGTCAGGTCGTCGGCTGATGATGTCACCGTGACCTGGTGGCCTCGCACGCTGACGATGATGGCCTTCTGTTCCTGCTGTGCGGTGTCTATGTCCTGCGTCTCGGCTGTCAGGAAGTACCGGCCGTAGTCGTTGGGCACGATGCTCACTGTCTGTCCGTCGGTCACCTCCGTCTGCTTGTTCTCGGCCGCGTCGTAGAGGTAGAGCGGTGTGCCGGCAGTTGTCCATTGCAGCTTGACGTCGACCGGCTCCGTGCCGTTGCTCACCACGCCGAAGGGCACTGTGCCGATGTCTGGGCGCTGGTCTATGCTCACCTCTCGGCTTCCGGCCACTGTGAAGACGGTGGGTCTGTCGGCCAGGTGCTGGTCGAAGAGCGTCTCCACGTCCTCGTTCACCACGTATTCGGCGCTGGCTTCGTCGGTCAGCTCCACCGTTGCCATGCTGCCGCCCTGTGTCTGCAGGGTGAGCTGCGGGCGCGGGTTGGTGCCCTGCACGCCGGGCGTTTCGCCGTTGTGGTAGTCCATCATCATGCGGTGTGTGAACGTCACGTTGGCCGAGGTCTTGAGGAAGAAGGCCTGCAGCGGACGTATGACGCCGGCGTCCTTATAGGCTCGCAGTGCGCCTGTCGCCTCGTCGTAGATCCAGTAGCTCTTCTCCAGGGCGCCGCTGATTACGGCGTCGCGGTTGGGCACGCGGCTCTCGTCGAGCTCGTTCTTGTCGGCGTTGAAGAATGCCTTCATGCTGATGGACGACATATAGGGGTTGCCCACGAGGACGTAGCCGTTCAGGTGCTGCGCCTTGCTGATGTCGACGGTGACGGCCTCAGCCTGATAGTCCTTGTCGGCCACAAGCTTGGCGTAGGCGTTGGGGTCTTGGTTGAACGCCTCGTCGCTGAAAATCTCGGGCTTCACAGGCTCGCTGAATTCCTTCTCCACCGTCTTGATGCCGTCTCCGGCTGCGGGCTCTCGGTTGGTGTCGTTCCACCGGAAGTAGTCGTAGGAGGTGTCCTTCTTGGGCAGTCGCAGCAGTGCGGGCTCGTCGAGCTGCTTGCGGTTGGCGCGTATGGCGTAGGCCGTCAGCTCGGAGTAGGGCACCTGCACGTCGTCGTAGGTGTGGCTCCACTCCACTACGCTGCCCGACCACGAGTCGTAGTTCAGCGAGGCGCTGTAGCTGGTCTGGCGGGTGTCGTCGGCGGTGGTGTAGACGCGGGGGCCGTCGGTGGTGCCCGACGCTGACGCGCCGGGAATAGTGGCTCCTGACGCGCCGGGAATAGTGGCCTCGCCCCATGCGTGCTGGTAGATGGGGTAGCGCGTGCGGCTGTAGGCATAGCCGGCGGCGTCGGCGGTGGTGCTGAAGCTGATGGGCTGGAAGGCCTCGCTTGTCTGTCGTCCGTGCTCGGTGGCGGTGGCGCTCCAGGGCACGTACATGTCGCCGGCGTAGGTGGCGCGCAGGGGTGCCGCCATCAGGTACCAGCGGTTAGGCTGCAGTTCCTTCTCCACCCAGGCCTTCTCGTAGGTCAGTCGCTGCTGCTTCTGCAGCTCGGCGCCGGGCTTGAAGTAAATCTCGCGGCAGATGTTACCGTAGTACTTCTCGCAGTCGTAGACCTTCGTGGTGCCCTCGCCTACCACCTCCTTAGCCTTGTTGTAGTGGCCCTGGCAGTCGGTCTCGGTGTAGCGCACCAGCATGTCGAAGCGAATGTTGGCCGTGGGGTCGCACGAGGTAGGCGAGTCGGTTCCGTCACCCATGGGGCTGGGGTCTGTCATCAGCGTACCGACGATGAGGTTGCCGCCGCGGTACTTCGCCGTGGCGGGGTCGCCGTAGGCCGTGGGCTGGGTGGTCAGGTTCGGGGCGTGGGCCGTGGCCACGTCGGGTATGGTGACGTAGGTGAACTTCATGGGCACGAAGGCGGGGTTGCCCGTCTCGGTTCCGAGGTCGGCAAGTGTTCCCTCGCCGTTGTTCATGTAGCCATCGGGGTGACCGTCGGTGGCGGTGTTCTTTGCGCCGAGGGTCGTGCCGTCCTTGTAGAGCACGTCGCGCTCAGAGCGCGTCCAGTTACGGTCGTCGTTCCAGTTGGCGCTGTAGTAGCCGCTGTAGGCGTCCATCTCCCGTCCTGTCCAGGTGACGTACTCGGGCACCACCTTGATGATGAGGAAGATGTTGCCGCGGCAGGCGTTGGTGGCAACGGTGGGGTTGCCGTGCTCGTCGGTGACGAAGTTGCCGCCCTCGCTGGTGATGGCGTCCTCCTCGTCGAAGAAGGTGGTGCTCACCTCATACTCGTAGCCCTCGTGGAAGGGTATCTCGCACTGGCTGAGGTCGAGGGCCAGGTACATGTGGTCGAAGTCGACGTAGGGGTGCTCGCTCGCTGCGTCGGTAGAGACGATGGTGGCGAACTTCGCTCCGGTCGTGATTCCTGCTGCCTTGCAAGCCGGGTCGAATTCCGGGGCATCGACATCTGAAGAGAGCCTCAGCACGGGGTCTTCGAAGTAGAGGCGGCGTGCCTGGTTCATCTCGTCGTTGCCGTCGACCATGCTCTTGTCGTTGTAGCGGTTGATGGGTATGTGGAGTTTGTAGCCGTTGTTCTTCAGGTTGTTCAGCTGCTCCAGGCCCACGCGCAGCACGCGCCTCTCGTAGCCCTCGGTGGGATAGCTCACGTCGGGGAAGCCGAGGGCCAGGTCGGGCTCGCCGGCCTTGACGTGGAAGTCCACCTCGAAGGGCGAACAGATCATCGTGGTGTTCGAGTCGTCAGTATTGTCGAGTTCCTGCTCGATGGGCAGACAGGTGACGATGCCCGATTGACTTTGGAACACATGGCTGAAAGTGGTGCTGGCGGTCAGCTCCAGGTCGCCGTTGTCTACGGCAGCCTTCAGCACGTCATAGTCATCAACACCATCAACGACATTGACATTGCGATACGATTCCGGCAGCCCCTTAGTTAGTTTATACTCCGACTGGTCGCCACGATAGCGGCGCCATGCTTCGCGCACCTGCTTGAGGGTATAGGTAGCGTCTACTCCCTCGCGCTTGTCGGATATGACATTTTCATCGTTATTCCATGCATTATCCAGCTGCATGTATGCGAAGTCGTAGTGCAGTCCGCTGACGGTGCGGAATCCCGTAGGCTCCGTTGCATCGGGCACCTTCAGCAGCAGTGGCAGATGGTCGGCCACGGCGGGCTGTCCGCACTCGGCGATGGTGGCGCCGCCCTCTACGTTGCCGTCGGGGTCGCTGTAGGTGACGTACTGACGGCGCGAGAGGAAGAAGGAGCTGAACACCGAGCACTTGCTGGTGGCGCCGTGGTGCAGGCCGCCCCAGTAGGCCTCGCGGAAGTTGACGCTGTACTTCTGGCTCTCCGTGGGGTCGTAGATGGAGACGTAGTAGGTCTTGCCCTCCTTGATGCCGGGCAGGTGGCGGTAGGCTATCTGGAAGTAGATGGTGTTGTCGGTGCCCTTGTACCAGCCGAAGGGGGCACCGCCGGCCTCGCTCATTTCGGGCAGATGGTCCACGCCGTCGGTGGCGAAGGCGTAGACGTCGCTGGTGGGGCTGAAGTTGGTCACCACCCATGCGATGCCATACTGGTGGGTGCCGTCGTCCTGTTTCTGCACGCTCCAGCCGTTGGTGGCGTCGTAGTCGTACCAAGGGTACATACCGGGGCCGGTGACTACCTCGCCGGTCTCCTCGTCGCAGATGCGCCAGTAGATCTTCTTCTGGTCGTTGTCCTTCAGGTAGATGTTCTGCATGCCCTCTGCGTCGACGTATATCTTCACCTTGCCGTCGGTGGGGTCGTCGCAGGAGCTGGGGTCTTGCTTCATCTGCACCTTGGCGGTGCTGGTATAGATCTGCAGCTGGTCGATGGCGAAGTCGGCGCCGTTGGTGTCGTCGGCGTAGTTAATCACCTCGGCGATGAAACTTTCGATGTTGTCGTCGAAGGTGACGGGTATGGTCGACTCGCCGTATACCTGCCACCAGTCGCCGGTAGAGGCTCCTGCCGAGCAGATGTCGCTGGTGTGGAAGGCTACGACGCGCGAGCGGTTGCCCTCGCCGTCGACACCCACGATGCGCACCAGCAGCTGCGGCTTGATGGTGCCGCTGGTCTTGTCGGCCACCACCATGGTGAAGTAGATGGTGGAGCCGGCGCACAGCTCGGCGTTGAAGGGGATGGTGACCATCGTTCGGCTCTCGTCCGATGCGTCGGTGTAGAGGAACGAGCCGTACTTCGTCGGGTCGGTATAGGTGTGGGTGTAGTCGTAGAGCTCGGCGTCGTTCCACCAGTGTACGTTGTGTGGCGGAGTGTTCATGTGGGTGGAGATGCCCTCGGCGTTCATCGACTTGATGATCATGTAGTCGCCGTGCTCGGGTGCCAGTCCGACGTTGTATCCGTTCATGATGTAGGGCGTGAGCTGCGGGTAGCAGAAGCCGTACTCAATGTCGGTCCACTGTCGCGGCTCCCACGTCATGTTCTCTGCCGACGTGGCGGGCGCGTCGTACCAGTTGGGCGTGCTGTAGAACTCTGCCTCGCGGCCCTCCAGGTTGGGGTTCGTCTCGGGGTTGCCGTCGAAGTCCACGATGCGCTTCAGGTCGTAGTGGGCCTTCATGTACTCGTCGGTGCGGTTAAGGTTGGCCAGTCGCACACCGTCGGTGTCGTCCTTCAGGCTGGTCAGCTTCAGCGGCGGGGCCTGCAGGAAGTGTATCTCGTAGTGGGCCACGGGGGCGTAGTTACCGGTGCGCATGGCGGTATTCATGGTCTCGTCGCCCACATAGCCCACGACGTGGAACTTCTTGCCGTCGGTGATGTCAAACTCCTCGCGGTCGCTGCCCGTAGTAATGGTGTGGTACGTGCCGAGGAAGTCGTTGTATGAGAATAACTCCACGCGCTTATCGGTGTGTTTCAGCTCCTTGCGCAGGATGTGCTCGTCGTTCTCGAAGAAGGCCACCCAGGTGATGCGGTCGGCGGTGAGCAGCTCGCCCGTCGAGGGGTCGTTGTTGCGCCACAGCTTGTAGTTGCGCAGCGAGTGCTCGTCGAGGCGGAGGGAGAACTGAGTGTCGGCACTGCCGAGCGATACGACGACCTTGCCCTTGTTCTCGTGTACATCGAACATCTCGTACTCGTTGTTGCTGAAGATGCGGTGCTTCTCGTCAGCGGTGGCGGCGTCGGCTATCTGCTGCTGCACCACGCGCAGCTTCCTGTCGGCGGCGGCCATGTCGTTGGCGATGATCGAGCCGGGATAGATGTGGAAGATGTAGCGGGTGCTGAGCGTCGGCTCGTGTATGAGGTAGGCGGAGCGGTCGCCGCCGTTGTTGAACACGCTGATGCCGTCGGCATACTTACTGACGTCGCAGGCGATGTCGTAGCTCTTGCCGTTGGCCACGAAGCCCTCCTGGGTGGTGATGCGTATGCCCACGGTTTTCTGCGTGGGGATGACGCCCCAGGCAGCGGCGGTGCCGTCGGTGCTGCCAATGCCGATGGCGAAGAGTCCGCGGTCGCGGTTCTGCGCGTCGCTGATGGAACGGAGCTTGGTGGTGGCGGCGTCTTCCACGCGGATGCTGAACTTGTCGGCCTCGGTCCATGTCACGGCCTGGTCGGTGGTGTAGTCGTACCAGCGGAAGTAGGCGCGTGGCTCCAGGGGGTTGCCGTTTTCCAAATATTTCTCCAAGGGGAGTATCAGCTCGCGGTCTACGCCGTCGCTGAGGAACACGTCGTACTCCCAGGTGTGTACGCCCTGGCGTATGTCGCCGGTGTAGTCGGTGGCGGCGCCGTCGGTCCACACCTGCTGCGCCAGCGTGCCGTTGCTCTCCTCGGGCGTCACCCAGTCGCGGCCCGTCTGGCCCTTGTAGTGGACGAAGGGCAGGGAGGCATAGTCGCCCTCGGTGAGGATGAGGTTGAACACATACTTCACCTGCATGGTGGCGGGCTCGGTGGCGGGCAGCTCCATGCCGGTCTGGTCGGTGGTGACGACGCAGACCACCTGGTAGTCCTTATAGTCCTGCTCCAGGTCGTAGCCGGCGGGCAGGGTGATGATGGGGTCGAAGTGAGACTTGTTGTAAGAGTCGTTGTCGATGGCAATCGGCGTGGCGTAGTAGCCGTAGCCGCTGCGCTGGGTGTAGCTGGCGCCGCTGTTGCTGGGAGTAAGCTGCCAGCTGTCGATGTCGCTCACGATGTTGCCGCTCTTGTCGGCGATGTACCAGCGGGCGTAGCTGTTGGCCTTGAAGGTGGCGGAGTTGACACCCATGTCGGTGAGCACGCTGTTGATGTTGTTGAAGAGCACGGGCGTAATCTTTCCGCTGACGGGGTTGTCGTCGGTGTCGCGCTCGATGGTGTAGAGGGCGTCCTTGTAGATGGTCTTCACCGTGGCGATGTTGTCGGCGGGGAAGGCGCGGTTCTGGAAGTTGAAGACGTAGCGCAGGTCGAGGGCGTCGGGCTCGTGGTTGATGTTGTGGTCGGCGTTCACGTAGGCGGCGTCATACTCCGAGTAGGTGTGTGTGCTGACGTTGAGCACCAGGTTGTAGTCGGTGATGTCGATGCCGCCGGTGGGCAGGTATTCGCCGCTCTGCACGAACTTCACCTTTACGGCGTTGGCCGAGGTCCCGGCCGAGGCGATGCTGTAGGTCGAGCCGTTTTTGTACCAGTAGAAGCCGTGGGCCAGGTTGGCTCCCTCGGTGGCGTTGTTGGGCAGGAAGTGTACGTCGCTCGTGTCGTCCTTGCGGATGGCACCCTTGACGACGACTGCCGAGCCATCCTTGCGCTCCAGGTACCAGCGCACATAGAGGTTCTGCAGCTCGCTGAGCGAGGAGTAGCTCTCGCCAGTGGCGGTCTTCAGGTCGGTCAGGATGTCAAGGCTCTTGGTCGTGCGCACGTTGCCGGCCTTGTCTTTCAGCGTGACGGTCTTGCCCGCGTCGCTGATCTCTATCATGAACTCGCTCTGGTTCGTCACGGTGCGGTCCCACTGCGAGGCCAGCTGCGTGATGACGATCTCGCGCTCCACGGCGTTGGCGGTGAGCTGTCCGCGGAAGGCGGTCTCGAAGGTGACGGTGACCTTGAGGTCGAAGTCGGGCTCCTCCTTCACCTTCAGTCCGTTCATCACTAAGTGGTCGTCGGTGGAGCAGTCGCTCACGAGGCCGACGATGCGGTAGTGGGTCAGGTCTTTGTCGGTCTGTCCGCTCACGTCGATGGAGAGGCCGCGCAATAAGTCTAATGTACCCGTACTATTATATATGTACTCGCCCAGCCCTTCTGCCTTCGTGGTGGTGGAGCCGGTGGTGAGCACGCCGTCCACGAGGTTGTCGTCCTGGTCGAAGACCTGCCAGCGCACGTACTTAGGCACGAAGCCGTCGCTGACCAATGCTGCCACGGCGCGCTGGTCGGTCACGTCGATGCCCGTGGCACTCGTCACCTCGCTGTTGGCAATCTCCACCACCTTCGTGCCAGAGACTATCGAGGACTTCTCCTCGCCGATGAACGGGTCGAGGCCGGTGCTGTTGAAGTGGAAGATGTAGGTGACGCAGTCGTCCACATCAGGGTCGGTGATGACACCACCCGAGACGGTGGGGTTCTCGGCAGAAGTGACGCAGACTACCGTGTAGTCCATAAACGCACTGAAGTCACTGTTGCCCGACGGGGGGTACACCGTTGCCTGATAGAGCTTAAAGTCGTTATACTCGGCTGTAAAGTTGTCTTTATAGGTATTGGTGACGCCTTCATAGAAGTACAGATACTTGTTGTCGTCGTACATGGTGAAGGGCCATCCATTATTACCGCCTCCATTAATCTTGAAGTTGAACTTTCCGTCCTTGTTGTTGTTATAGGGGTCTGCCTCAATGGCTATTGCCTGTCCGTTGCCGTCGAGGAGATACCATTTGAACGTATGGCTGTTCTCCAATTCGGAAAGCGAGCTCTTGCCTAAGTTTGAGAGATACTCGCTACCGAAGTCAAGGACGGCATACGCCTCCGTTGCCTTTACGTACTTATGTATTACCTTTCCCTTTGCTGCGTATGCGAAGTCGAAGGTGTACTGGTAGTCATAGTCGGGCTCGTAGCTGGTGAGCGACTCGGCGCGGGTGGCGCGTGCGAAGGCGTCGGTGCTGACGGGAGCGTCAACGGAGAGGGCTACGTGTACCTGATAGTCGGTAAACGGCGTGGCGGTGAGGGTGGCTGTGGGGGGGAGGCTGATGGCCGAGGCGTCATCGGTGACGGTGATGTAGTATTCGTAGTTCGTGTGCGTGTTGCTGAAGGTGGTGGCTCCGCTGACGGTGAGGGACGACTGGTCGACGAGGTCGCCGCTCTTGTTGGTGAGCCAGATGCGGGCGTACTTCGCCGACTGTCCGAAGACCTTGAGGGCGTTGGCTAAGGGCACGCTGACGCTGGTGGCATCTTCCTCGATGTCCTCCACGGTCTCACTGGCCTCGGTGGCGCCGTGCTTCGGCTGACCATAGAAGGTGGTCTTGACGAGGCTCACCTTGTACTCTAATGCCAGTGAGGGGGCGTCCACCTCGTCGGCCTCGTAGAGGCGGCAGACGAGCAGCAGGTCCTTCACGTCATTGAAGGTGGCCTCGGCAGGGGCGTAGAAGACGGGTGCTCCCCATGTAGCCCAGTTCTCGGCGCTCAGGCTGGCGTTGCTGTTGATGGTGGCTGCGTTGTCGCTCACGGTGTAGGGCTGGCGGCTGAAGGCCCATGCCCCCGTCTGGCGGGCGTGTCCGGCCACGAGGGGCTGCACGGTGCCGCTGGCGTCCTCCACCGTCCACTGCACCAGGTAGCTGGCCTTCACACCGTCGAGGTAGCCGGCGCCCTTCAGCGTCTCGATGGGCACGGCGGAAGCCTCCATCTTGTCGGGGTTCCACTCCAGCGTGGCGGTGCCTTCGACCTTGTTGGTGGGATATTTGAAGGTCCAGGTCTTCTGCGTGTCGTAGTCGGGCTCGCTGGTCACGGCGCCTCCGCTGACGACGGCGCGGTCGGCCGACGTCACCATCACTACCTTGTACTGGTTCAGCTCGGCGGCCGCGAGCGTCAGCGTGACGGTGGGAGCGGCGGTGATGCCCGTCTCGTCGTACAGATAGTAGCCGTAGTTCTCATAGCCCGTGGCGCTGACAGCCGTAGCGCCCGTGACGCTGAGCTTGCCCGTCGGGGCAACGATGGTGTTGCTGCCGTCGGTGAGGTAGAAGCGTGCGTACTTCGTGCCGCTTGGCAGGGTGACGTCGCTGAGCGTGCAGGTCACTGCACCAGCGGTGAGCACCTCGCGCTGCGTGGACGTGGTGGCGCCGCTCTTCAGCGTGCCGGGGAAGGCCTTCCGGAAGGTGAAGGTGTAGCGCACGTTGGGCGTGGTGCCGGTGGCCGACTCGTAGACCTCGCAGATGACCTTGTAGTCGTGCACATCAGCGTATGCCTTGTTGGCGGGGGCGTAGAGGGTGGGGCGGCCCCAGGTGTTGTTCCACTGCGCCTGGGTGAACGAGGTCTGCCCAGTGAGCACAGCCTGGTTCTCGGCATCGAGGGTGAAGCCCGTTCCGGCGTTGAGCGTCCAGGTGTCGGCGGCGGCGCCGGTGCCTATGGCGAGTGCCTGCTTAGTGCCGCTGCCGTCGGTGACGTACCAGACGACGCGCTGCTCCAGCGACAGGTCGGCCCACGTGGTGTTCCAGTCAGTAGGTGCGCCGTCGGTGGCGTCGGCCGTCATCTGCGTGGCGCTCCAGTCGATGGTGGCGGTCTTCTCCACGGTGGTGCTCACGGCCTCCTTGGTGAAGCTGTAGGTATAGGCCACGTCGATGTCGGGCTCCTCCTTGACGGTAGTGCCTTCATGGTTCAGGCCCGTCTCGGTGTTGGCCAGCCAGCACACCACCTTATAGGGGCGCACGTCGCCGCTGCTTGAGGTGAGCGTCACGGTGAGGTCGTTCAGGTCGAGGGCGCTGCCAGTGTAGACGTAGTAGCCGCTCTCGCCCGTGGTGCAGAGCGTGGCCGTGGCCCCGCTCACCGTGAGCTGGTGGGCCGCGTCGGTGGGCAGAACGGGAGTGCCAGAGGCATCCACCACGTAGAAGCGGGCATACGTATAGCCCGTGGCGGTGGTCATCTTCGTCCAGTCGAGGGTGGCCGTGCCGAGGGCGTTTCGGGCGAGGGCCTGCGTCACGTCGGTGTTCGTAGGAGTGCCGTCGTACTCGAAGGTGATGGCAGAGGGAATGGGGATGTAGAAGATGTGGGTGGGGTCGGCGTTAGTTCCGTCATAGACATCGGAGGTCTCGCAGACGAACTTCCACCCGGCATAGTCGGAAAGGTGCTTGCCGGAGGGAGCTACAAACTTGATTTTACCAGCATTATTTGTAAAGCCCCAACTTTCAGTGCCGCAATTCAAGTGGCTGTCGAACTTTGCATTGTCAGTGCATGAACCATTGGCAGCTACCGTCCATTTATCGTTTTGGGCATTCCAATTACATTCTAACGCTTGTTGAGTACCACTATTATTTACCACATACCATTTAGTAAACCAACTGGCCTTAATGTCCGCAGCCGTTTTTCCAAACTTCTGAAGTATAGTTTCTTGGATATTAAATTCTGCCTCGGAAACCGTTTCAAGCGTAGCGCGGTCTATCAGTTCCAGCGGCCATGTTGCGGCCTGAAGGGGTTCATACTGGAAGGTATAGGTATATGTCAGGTTCCAGTCAGGTTCCTTTGTGAGCACTCCGCTTGTAACAGTTCCGAGTCCAGTGGAGATGAGGCACACCACCTGATAGTCGGTGAGCTTCTTCCCGCTTCCTATGTTGAGGGTGACGCTGACCTTCGAGAGGTCGAGGCCGCTGGCGCTGGCATCGTAGACGTAGTAGCCCTCCTTGGTGACGGCCGACGGGTTGGTGCCGGCGATAGTGGCGGCAGCGCCATCGTAGGTGACGGTGAGTAACGACTGGTCGGCAGCCGAGAGCTGTGTGCCACTGGCGTCGGCCAGGTAGATACGGGCATAGTGGAGCGTGCCTGTGATGCTGGCTCCCGAGAGATTGAAGGTGCCGGATGTCACCGTGCGCTCCAACTGTTCGCTGACATCGCTGTCAGTGGCAGCGCCGGAAGCTGCCTGGCCGAAGAACTCGTCGACGACGGCGGCAGGGGTCTCGATGGTAATCTTTGAAATGGTCTGGCCTCCTTGTGCTTGAATCCTGATACCGCCATTGTTGGTATATTTTTCAAGTTCTGAACCGACCGTTAATTCCATACAGCCTTTAGACGAATTGTAATAGGAACTTCCTGAATAAATATGTCCGTTTCCTGTGTACATCGGAGTCCAATTCCAATTCGTCGCAATGTAAATCTCGGCATCGGCAGATTCATAAATGCGCAAGATGCTGGTTTCATTTATTCCAGAAAATTGGTCGGCACTTATGATGAAGCAATTGTCAGCCCAACCAGTGGTCAGCTCCGTCTCCTCTGCCTTTGCTCCCCCTACTCCCATGAGTATGAGGCACAGGAACAGGGCTGCTCGTCTTATGGCGGCGGCTGTTGTTCTTTTGTACTCTTGTCTTACACTTGTGTTGTTGTTGCTCTCTCCGAGTTCGCGTTTTACGTGGTTTAGCGTTATAAGTTTCATGGAAATATGGTATGCGGCACTCCCATGCCCTTTAAGTAGTTATTCTTTCTGCTGTAGTCCGTGTCAGGAAAGGAGCGTTTTCGCAAATCGCTCATTTTGTTTTGCTTTTGCGCTTTTCGCGTGCAAAAATAATACTTTTTTATAAAATTAGTACAAAATAAAAAGAAAAAGAAACATACGGGGTAGGCTTTTAACCTTATTTTACTATATGCGCGTTCTATATTAATTGATTCAAGTTTCTCTGGGCTCGCCGATTCTTTTTTCAACACAGAGAGCACGGAGGAGGAGAAGCCCGCCCCCCAGCCCCACCCCCCAGTAGCCCCACCCCCTGCCCCTCCCGCGGAGGGGAGGGGAGTATATACCCTGGCGTAGATACTGGATAAAGTCTAACTACTCCCCTCCCCTTGTGGAAGGTATGCCGCCGCTCACCCCTCCCCTGGGGAAAGGTATGCCGCCGCTCACCCCTCCCCCTGGGGAAAGGTATGCCGCCGCTCACCCCTCCCCTCGAAGGGGAGGGGTGAGCGGCAGACACGCTTTGCCAATTTATAGAACATTTCTATAAAAGGTAATTCGAGGGGCTGGGGTGTGCGGCAGACTCCCTTCCCCTGCTTGCTCGATACTTGCTTTAGGCTTACGGAATAGAGCCGTTGAAAGGTTGTTCTTGGACGTATATTGAATGGTGAATGGGTAGGGGCAATCTTGAAACACTGACAGTATTTGTATAAACACTGTCAGTGTTTGTAGTTTTTTCGAAGACCATGCCCGCTTGCCGGGAAATCATGCCTTTATGGGACTAAACGGCGCTTCGCCGTGCCTATTCGCAGTAGGCAGCACGATTTGTTTTAATGGCTGTTTCTTCATAAACTATCCTAATAATCGATTGAAAATTGCGGGAAATCGGGCAAAAGGGTGTACCTTTGTCCCCTGATTTTGATGAATCACTCATTTCTTATAAGAAAAGATAGGTAAGCAAAAATAATTTATTAAAATATTAATGATTAATTCGTGGACATTTATGGACATTATATGTAAAAAAAGAATGGCGTTTATATATAACATGTAGTGACCATGAATTATTCATAAATGATTATGTATAAATATTCTTTGATTACTTAATTTATCCAAGCCTGATGAAGAAAAAAGTATTTGTTGCCGCAGCCTTGCTTTTGGTTGCATCGGTATCGGCCATTGCGCAGACGGCCGGACGTAGCAGCGTGGGCTCGAAGAAAGGAGCCAAGGTTTATCTGACGCGGGAGATCTCGCCCGAGTCGCTGGTGAAGATCTATAAGGCGCTGGGCGTGAAGGCCAAAGGACGCGTGGCCGTCAAGATGAGCACTGGCGAGGGCAGCAACCCCAACTATCTGAAGCCCGAGCTGGTGAAGGACCTGGTGCTGGAGGTGGGCGGCACGGTCGTGGAGTGTAACACGGCCTACGGCAACGCGCCCGAGGACAGGAAGGACGAGCGCAACACGTCGGAGAACCACTGGAAGGTCATCGAGCGGCACGGATTCAAGAAGTATTTCCCCGTGGACATCATGGACGAGTATGACGAGATACGCATACCGGTGAAGGACCAGACGCACATTAAGTATGACATCGTGGGAGGACATCTGGCCAACTATGACTTCATGATTGCCCTCAACCACTTCAAGGGCCACCCCATGGGCGGCTACGGCGGCGCACTGAAGAACCTCTCCATAGGCTGCGCCAGCCAGAACGGCAAGGCCTACATACACTCGGCCGGAAAGATGGAGAAGCTCGACATGGACAAGCTGTGGACGCCTGAGTATATAGGCGACCAGGACGGGTTCCTCGAGAGCATGGCCGCTGCGGCCCAGGCCGTGGTGGACTACTTCGAGCGCCAGGAGGGCATCGTCTACATCAGCGTGATGAACAACATGTCGATAGACTGTGACTGCGTGGACCACCCTGAGCCCGTGAAGCTCGAGGACTATGGCATACTGGCATCGACCGACCCCGTGGCCCTCGACCAGGCCTGCATCGACATCATCAACCAGCAGAAGGTGACGGCCAAGAACGACCCCACTGACCTGCTCAACCGTATCGACAAACAGCACGGCATACACACCATCGAACATGCCGCACAGATAGGACTGGGCAGTCGCCAATACGAACTGGTCAGCATCGACAAGTGACGGGCCGGCGGAAGCCCACAGACCCCTCCCCCCCCTCACCCGCGGGGAGGGGTCTGTAATTTACCTACACAAATTCTCGCAGTACCACGGGAAGAATCTGTGTGACAGCAAGGTGTAATCCGTGTAATCCGTGTAATCCGTTGTTTAAGCCATGCTTGGCGTTCAGGGAA
>CAMPCG010000006.1 GCA_946644025.1 uncultured Prevotellaceae bacterium
GCAACCCCTCGCCAGCCTCGGACAGCCCGTCTTCGCGGTACAGGCCGACCAGGTGGCCAAGCTGCTCTTCAGCACCAACGCCCTGAAGACCATCACCTTCAGCGTGCGCCAGGACAGCACCTACTATGAGGCCCCGCCACTCCATGGCTACGTGCTCAACATGTTCCCGCTGGGCGAGGGCAAGAGCGTGCTCAACGAAGGCCAGCCCGTGCTCTTCGACATACTGCGCGACCCGCCGGGCTCCTACAGCACGAACACGTTGGCCAAGGGTGCCACCATCAACTATTCCTACACGATGAACTTCTCGCTCTCCTCAGGCATGGTGTTCAGCGCCACCGTAGGACAGCAGAAGGAGACCTACTTCGGCACCGTGGCTGCACCACAAGGCAACGGCAGCACTGCCGGCTACCTGACCCTCTCGGACAACTCCAGCGTCACCCTGCAGGACTTAGTGTTCAACATGCAGGGCAGCAAGGCCTTCTCCTACACCATGAACATCGGCCACAACATCAGCACCAGCGGCGACCCGTCGTTGGTGGGTGCCGATGGCGACCTCTACATAGGCCAGGTGCAGAACGTGCAGGTGACCCCGATGTCGACCATCCGCGCACTCACCGACAGCATGTACAACGAGATACACAGCCGCGTGGGCCTGCTCGGCAGCGGGGCTAAAGGCCCGCTGGCCAAGTACCTGCAGTACGGCTCGCTGGAGAAGATTGCCGAGGGAAAGAACGCCAAAGGCGAGACATTCCACCTGGTGCGCGACGTGTCGCTCGGCTACGGCCCGAAGATGCAGTCACACTTCATCTACTCGCAGAAACAGCTGCTCACGCAAATCATACCCGAGAAGGCAAAGGAGATACTCGCACTGCTCTACTCAGGCACCGAAGAGGACGCCCAGGCTCTGGCCGACAAAAAGGGCAAGCCCGTATACCTGTCGCTCCGCGAGACCAGCGACCCGAAGTACGGCATGATGAACGGAAAGGTGGGCGACTACTATAACACCGACATCAAGACGGCCAACGACACCATCAACTACCTCGTCGTTCTGCCCAAGGGCAAGACAAGCACCGACTTCAACGACGAGGTGGCCGAGAAGAGCCGCATCATCTACGCATGGGTGAAGATGATTACCCAGAACGAGCACGAGAAGCTCTATGCCTACGACCACGTGGTGAACTACGACATCGCCGGCGCACAGGGCGTGAACTACAGCGAGACGTTCGACAGCAACTACACAAACACGGAGGCAATGTACTTCCCCTTCGGCAAGCAGCCCGACTACTTCAGCACCACCGGCGCCAACGGCACATGGCAGGAAGCTGTCAGCTTCGCCGCACAATTCCTCACCGCCCTGGTAGGATATGCAGAGTCTTTTGCATCAGCCGACTCGAAGCCGTCTAAACCCGGGGATCCGTGGATAGTAGATAAGAATGGTCAGAAAACGACGTCAATCAAGTTTGGCGGTTTGGTGTTCAAGTGGGCCTTCGTGCCTGTGCTGTCCATGTGTACGATAGGTGCCGACACCAAGGTCAAGGCCTACAACCGTACGGAGAGCTTCACCATCGCCACCGACCCGACGAGCCGCCTCAACGTCGACGTCTATCGCGTGGGCAGGGCCGACACCACGACGGTGCAGAAGAACCAGCGCCTGGATCCCACCGACGTCTTCACCAACTACGACTACAAGTCGCTCTCCGACCAGGTGCTGGCCCAGATGAAAGGCCGCGTCAGCGACATTGGCTATGCGCCGCGCAGCTTCGTGTTCCGCACCCGCGGCGGCGCCACCGCCAACCCGTGGGAGAACGAGCGCAAGACCCTGTTCTACCAGCCTGGCACGGTGCTCGACGAGCGTACACAGAAGATTATCAACCCGAAGATACGCCTCGACAAGCAGAGCATCAGCGGCGTGCCCATCAGCGACGCAGCCCGCTTCCAGGTCTTCGTCTCCAACCAGAGCGAAAAGCCCGAGGCCACCGGTGGACTGAGCGTGCTGCAGGTGTTCTCAGGCGACCAGGCCAATCCTAACGGTGCGAAAATCAGCATCAACGGACAGCCGCTGACCACCGCCGGCCTGACCGTCTCGGTCATACCGGGATTGGAGACGGCACTGACGATGGAGGTGCGTGCAGGCAACGGCTTCGACTATGAGGGGCTGAAGCTGGGCGTACTCTCACCCACCGACCCCGACCACACCACGGAGCTCGTCGCCTTCGACGTGCACTTCCTGCGCGAGGCCGGACCGGTGAACATCCAGACGCCGGGCGACAAGTGGGTGCTGAACACCATGGCCCAGCAAGACTCTAAGCGTGGATGGTACCTACCCGTCATCATCAACGGCTTCGACCGCCACCAGCACAACTTCGACCACATTGAGTTCCAGTACAAGGAGTCGCAGCGTGGCGACGACGCATGGACGAACCTCTGCTCCTTCTATGCCGACTCGACACTCATGGCCGGCGCCAACGGCGTGTGCAAGCTCATTCCCGAGAACGGCAACATCGTGACCGAGTTCTACGGCGAGGGATGGGTGATGGAGCGCACGTACGACCTGCGCGCCGTGCTCTGCTGCCGCAACGGCAACGACTTCCTGACCACCCCGTCGAAGGTCATCAGCGGCATCAAGGACACACGCCGCCCGCAAATCTTCGGCTCACCCGAACCTAAGAGCGGACTGCTCACCGCCAGCGACGACATCATCTTCAACTTCTCCGAGGACATTGAGCACAACTACCTCTCGGCCATCACCAACTTCGAGGTGAAGGGCGAGGTGAACAACAACGCTATCTCTGAAATGGTGAGCGTAGAGTTCAGCGGCCATAGCAGCGTGGAGAGCGAGGCCAAGCGCAACTTCAGCGGCAAGGACCTGACCATCGACATGAGGATAAAGCCCGACGAGACGGGACGCGACATGCCGCTCTTCTCACACGGCACCAACGGCCAGAAGCTGCAGCTGTGGCTGACGAAGGACTTCAAGCTGAAGGCCGTGGTCAACGGCCAGACCTTCACGTCTGACTCCGTCATCGGCAAGAACGCCTTCCGCCATGTGGCGATGGTGCTCAACCAGACCGACAGCCTGCTCACGCTCTTCAACGGCGGCGTGGAGATAGGCCACGGCAAGCTGAACGCCCTCTACAACAGCACGGGTACGCTCATCTTCGGCCGCACCAACGAGCCCGACCGCAGCCAGAGCCAGTACTACGAGGGCCGCATGATGGAAGCCCGCCTGTGGTACAGCGCCATGGACGGCTCGCTCATCGGCTCCACCTACGGCGGCCGACGGCTGACGGGCTTCGAGAAGGACCTCGTGGACTACTACCCGATGAACGAAGGCTCGGGCAAATACGTCACCGACCGTACTCAGGGTGCCAACGCCCAGCTGATAGACGACATCGGATGGGCTATCCCGCGCGGCCTGTCGCTGAGCCTGAAGAAGGCCGACAAGGGCGTGCGCCTGAACAAGAACGCCATGAACCGCAACGCCGAGCATGACTACACCATCATGTTCTGGTTCAGGACCGACGCCGAGGGCCGCGGCACGCTGCTCTCCAACGGCCGCGGACTGAAGGAGGACAACGGCGCCGCAAACCAGTTCCGCATCGGCTTCGACGACAGCAAGCTGACGTACCGCACCAACGGCTTTGAGGCCGAGGTGCCCGGCGACTGGAGCGACGGCGACTGGCACAACTTCGCCATGACGGTGAACCGCAGCCGAAACGTGGCCAACATCTACATGGACAAGACGCTCGTCACCACCTTCGAGGCCGACTCGCTCGGAGGCATCAGCGGCGGCTACCCGCTCATCGGCGCCACACGCTACGACGTGGTCAAGGACAACGGCGACGTGGAGACACTCGACGGCGACGACGCCCTCACGGGCAACATCGACGAGCTGATGTTCTTCGCCCAGGCACTGCCAGAGCAGCTCATCAGCACCTACGCCACGAAGAGCCCCAACGGCGACGAGATAGGCCTGCTGACCTACCTGGGCTTCGACCGCATAGAGCGACAGAAGGACAACGACCTGGAGATGGTGCCATACGCCTACAGCAAGAAAATCTACCTGGACGACAAGGGTCAGCCGCGCTATCAGCTCGACCCGCTGACGAAGGAGCCCACCAGCACCCTCGTGCGCGACTACCTCTTCGCAGACTCGATGGACGTTGTCATGCAGCACTTCGACAAGGGCTATGCCGCTCCCGTGGTGCCCTACGAGGAGGTGAAGAACCTCAAGTTCTCGTTCATCGGCAAGGACAACCAGCTGCTCGTCGAGCTCGACGAGCCCGCCGCCAAGCTCAACCACCGCAACATCTACGTCACGGTGCGCGACGTCGAGGACCTCAACGGCAACACCATGGCCTCGCCGCAGACGGCCTGCTTCTACGTGAACAACAGCAGCCTGGAGTGGCTCCTGAACAGTTTCGACCACATCACCAAGTATGGTGAGGGCGAGCTGCTGGAGCTGCCCTTCTACAACTACAGCGCCACCTCCCACACCTACACGATAGAGAACTGCCCGAGGTGGCTCACGCTCAACAACTACAGCGGCATGATTGCCCCGCTGGGTTCGGGCTACATCACGGCAACGGTGAGCAAGGACCTGAACGTTGGCACGTACAACGAGATTATCTACCTCACCGACGAGGATGGCATCACCGAGCCGTTCTACCTCAACCTGACCGTCGAGGGCGAGCAGCCCGACTGGGCCGAGAACATCAGCGGCGACCTGCTGCAGAACTCGATGAACATCGTGGGACAGGTATACCTCAACGGCGAGCTCGACACCGACACCCGCGACATCGTGGGCGTGTTCGACGACAACAACGTGTGCCACGGCTTTGCCAACATCAGCCACTCGGCTGAAACGGGCGAGACCGGCCTCTACCTGACCGTCTACGACAACAAGACCATCGGCGAAAAGCTGAACTTCGTGCTCTGGCACTACAACACCGGGCGCGAAATGCTCCTCACCACGAAGGACACCATCAAGTTCATCAACCTGGCCATGCTGGGCAGCGACACGCCGGTGCGCTTCGAGGGCGGCGACAGCTACGTGCAGCGCTTCCAGCTGAAGAAGGGCTGGAACTGGGTGTCGCTCAACGTCCACAGCGAAGAGCTGGAGAAGGTTGACACGCTGCTCTACAACATGACGTGGAAGGAAGGCGACATGATTACCGACATGAGCAGCGACGTCACCCTGCTCTACAAAGACAGCCAATGGGAACTGTCGGGAGACATGAGCCAGGTCAACCTCTCGCCGAAGAAGTCATACGCCATCTACGTGAATGAGGCAATGAAGCTCTCCGTCAACGGCAGCATCATCAAGGATGAGGACGACCGCACCATCGAGCTGGAGAACGGCTGGAACGGCATAGGCTACACGCCGATGACCAACCTCAGCGTAGAGACGGCCCTGAGCGACTACTACGACCAGGCGCAGACGGGCGACGTCATCAAGAGCCAGAGCGAGTTTGCCTACTTCACCAAGGCGGGCAATACCGGCCGCTGGCGTGGCAGCCTGCAGTACATGAAGCCCGGCGAGGGCTACCTGCTCCTGCACAAAGCCCTCAAGCCGGCCGAGTTCCGCTATCCGTTCTACGAGCCCGGCAGTGCCTTCCTCTACAGCACCGCTTCAAGCCGCACCGCCGGAGACGGTCAGCTCCCAAGCCCCACCCCCAACCCCTCCCCCGAAGGGAGGGGAGCCTGCGCGGCTGAAGCCTCCCCCTCGGGAGGAGGTTGGTGGGGGCCAACAGCCAGCAGCCACGTCTCTACCCTCACCACCATGTCGGTATCGGCTGTCGTGGAAGGGTTCGAGCTGCAGGAGGGTGACAGCCTGACGGCCCTCACCAACGGCGAAGTGGTAGGCAAGGCCGCCGTCACCACTACCGTCACCACCGACGGCACGGTCGTGCTCAACGGCTCGGGTGCCGAAGAGAGCGAGCCGCTCTACCTCACCGTAGGCGGCAACAAGCAGCTGCCCGTGCGCTTTGCCATAGAGCGCGACGGCAACCTGGTGGCCTACACGCCCGAGACCATGAACTACCGCGCCAACGCCATCGTCGGAACGCCCGACGAGCCGAAGGTGCTCAGCTTCGTGGAAGGCTCGCCGACAGGCATCAGCTCTCTGACCGCCGACCAGCAGGAAGGACAGTGGTACACCACCAGCGGCGTGAAGCTCCAGAAGGTGCCCACACGTCCCGGACTCTACATCTACAACGGTAAGAAGATAACCATCAAATAAAAACAAGTTGGGTGGTGGGAAGTGAGAGGTGAGAGGAATGTTCTACCCCAAAGTAACCACTCAATACCCACCACCCAACACCTAACACCCAACACCCAATGATCAACAGAAGACACCGCATACTATGCGTAGCAGCCTTGGCGCTGGCTTCTGGGCAGGCATTTGCCCAGAAGCCCGGCGACCTTAACAGTGACGGAAAACTGGACACGCAGGACGTCAGCCTGCTGATGCAGACGATAGCCGACAGCGACGCCACTACTCCCGACGCGTCAACGTTGAGCAAAGCCGACCTGAACAAGGACGGCAGGCTCGACGTGGCCGACATCATCATGCTCGCCAAGACCGCCAGCAAGGGGGCAACGCCCAACTACACCGTCAGCACCACCGAGGAAGCCCCGCAGTGGCAGGTAGACTGGAGCTACAACCAGCAACGCCCCAACTGGACAAACGCGGCAAAGGGCAACTACGAGAACTGGTCCATCATCTATGTACACATTGAAGAGGAGCTGCAGCCATACGTCACGGCCGACGACCTCATGGCCATCTTCGTGGGAGGCGAGGTGCGCGGCCTGGCCAGCCCCACCGTCAACATGGGCGCCACCGACAACAGCGTCAACACCACCTTCCTGCTGAAGGTATGGGGCAACGAGGCCAACGACCAGCTCGTGGACATCACGCTGAAATACTACAACAGCCAGCTGAACCAGATTTTCTCGCTCTCAGACACCTTCACCGTGGGCGAGGTCGAGGGCGTAGGCAGCGACTTCACGCCGCCCTTCACCCTTGGGTCGGCCAAGTACCCCGTGACGACAGTCACCAACGTGAGCGACCTCCTCGACCTCATGGGCCTCACCCCTGCCCCGGGCGACATGATGGGCGCCTTCGTGGGCGACGAGTGCCGCGGATTATTGAAGGCAGAAGACGCGAACATGGCCGCTGGCGTCCTCACCGTCTACCTACACGACGCTAACGAGGCCTTCACCCTGAAATACTATCAGGCCGCCACAGGACGAATCTACCAGATTGAAGGGAAGGCCCCCCTTTCGTCCCCCGAGGGGGACACGATAGACTCTCCCTTGAACAGCAAAACTATAGTAGCCCCCTCGGGGGCCGAAGGGGGGGCTTTAGGGGCCTTGAGGGCTTTTGGTGGGGCTACCGGCTCTGCGGCTCTCACCACCTCCCCGCAGCTGAACACGCAGGGCGACTGGGAGATGACGATACGCGACCCCGAGGACATCGCTGCCTGGCAGATGAAGGTGACGCTGACCGAGGGACTCTCCATCAGGGAGAGGAAGGTGAGCGTGGGAGACGCCCGCTTCTCGTCGTTCAGCGTCGTCCTGCCCGATGGCTACGACAAGAACAAGTACTACGTGGTGGGTCTGCGCTCACAGACCGGCAACAGCTACTTCCTCTTCTGCATACCCCTGCTCAAGGACTATACCGACGCCATCATTGACAACGCCGTCGGCAAGGAGACCGGATGGGAAGAATTCTGCACCATCGAGCTTGGCACCACCGGTAAGGGCGACCTCACCGCGCCGCAACGGTGCAGCATCACCAGCATTGTCACGTCAGACAAATACGCCATCTCTACCCCCCTGCCAAGCCTGAGCAACACTACCGTTGCCCGCCACAGCTGCGACACCAACGCCGACCTCACCGTCGACGTGGCCGACATCTCCGCCATCATCTCCGCCATGGCCGACGGTGGCGCTACCGGCACTTCAGCATCGCTGCCTGCCGACGCCAACGGCGACGGCTCGGTCGACGTGGCCGACGTAGCCGCCGTCATCGACGCCATGGCACAGTAGAGGAGTTAGGAGTTAGGAGTTAGGAGTTAAGAGTTAGGAGTTAGGAGTTAGGAGTTAAGAGTTAGGAGTTAAGAGTTAGGAGTGAACTCTTAACTCCCAAACAACTCCCAAATCTTAACTCCTAACTCCCAAACAACTCCTAACTCCTAACTCCTAACTCTTAACTCCTAACTCCTAACTCCCAAACAACTCCTAACTCCCAAACAACTCCTAACTCTTAACTCCTAACTCCTAACTCCCTAACTCCCCCAAACATGTCACAACTCGAACCACTCATTGCCGACCTTGCGCTCATCCTTATCTGCGCAGGCGTCATGACGCTCCTCTTCAAGAGCCTCAAGCAACCCATCGTACTCGGATATATCGTAGCCGGATTTCTCGCTTCGCCCAACATGCCCTACATGCCCAGTGTCACCGACATGCACGGCGTACACATCTGGAGCGAGATAGGCGTCATCTTCCTCCTCTTCGCCCTCGGCCTGGAGTTTTCCTTCAAGAAGATACTCCGCATGGGCGCGGCGCCCATCATTGCCGCCGTCTCCATCATCCTCGCCATGATGTACGTCGGTGCCTGCACCGGCGAGCTCTTCGGCTGGAGCCAGATGGACTGCATCTTCCTCGGCGGAATGCTCGCCATGTCGTCCACCACCATCATCTTCAAGGCCTTCGACGACATGGGCCTGCGCCAGCAGCGCTTCGCCGGGCTGGTGCTCAGCGTCCTCATCATCGAGGACATACTCGCCATCGTGCTCATGGTGATGCTCTCCACGCTGGCCGTGAGCAAGGAGTTCGAGGGCACCCAGATGCTCTACTCCATCCTGCAGCTCGGCCTCTACCTCGTGCTCTGGTTCACCGTGGGCCTGTACTTCATCCCCCTTGCCCTGCGCAAGCTCAAGCCTCTGATGAACGACGAGACGCTGCTCATCACCGCCCTCGCCCTCTGCTTCGGCATGGTCGTGGCCGCCTCGGCCGCCGGTTTCTCGGCCGCCTTCGGAGCCTTCGTCATGGGCAGCATCCTGGCCGAGACCGTCGAGGCAGAGCAGATAGAGCACCTCGTGTCGCCGGTGAAGAACCTCTTCGGGGCCATCTTCTTCGTCTCCGTGGGCATGATGGTCGACGTGGCGCTCATCATCGAGTACATCGTCCCCATCATCACCATCATCGCCGCCGTCATGCTGGGCCAGACCATCCTCAGCACCTGCGGCTTCCTCCTCTCGGGCCAGTCGCTCAAGACCTCGATGCAGTGTTCCTTCTCGCTGACGCAGATAGGCGAGTTTGCCTTCATCCTGGCCACGCTCGGCACGTCGCTCGGCGTCACCAGCGACTTCCTCTACCCCATCGTCGTTGCCGTCTCGGTCTTCACCACCTTCACCACGCCCTACATGATTCGCCTGGCCGAGCCCGCCTACAACGTGGTGTCGCGCCTGCTGCCCGCCAAGTGGATAGCCCGCCTGGAGCGCCACAACAACGAGAACGACGAGAAAGCCCCCGACGAGATGAAGCAGCTCTGGGACGACTGCTTCAAGCGCTTCGTCTTCACCATGCTCATCAACAGCGTGCTCTGCATAGCCATCATGACCGCCATGCACTACTACGGCGAGCCGCTCCTGGCCAACATCGTGCCGGCGGCATGGCTCCACCCCGTGACCGCGCTCATCGCCCTCATCCTCTGCGCACCCTTCCTGTGGATGCTCATGCGGGCCGGAGCCGACACCCCCGAGGTCAACAAACTGTGGGAGAGCAGCCCCCGTTGGCGCGTCAGGTTAACCGCCTACGGCCTGCTGCGACTGCTCATCGCCGCCATCTTCGTCAGCTATTTCGTGGACTACGCCATTCCCTGGTCCAGCTGGCTCGGCATCTTCGCCCTCGTAGCCATCATGGCCATCATCTACTACTCCTCAGTCCTCGAGAAGCAAAGCAACAACCTCACCCAGAACTTCACCGAAAACCTCAGCGCAAGGGAGAAGACCCACCCCCAACCCCTCCCCAAGGGAGGGGAGTAGAATGTTCAACCGCCTCCAAGTCTAACTACTCCCCGGCCCCCTCTGTCTCTCCCCCTAGTTGGTTCTACAAGAATCTGTGTGGGTCAATACCGTGATGAAGATATGAGTTATATGCCTCCTGCCTGTCAGATAAGTGCCTCTTATCTGTCAGATAAGTGGCACTTATCCCAGAGGAAAGTGGCACTTATCTCTACAAGCAAGCATGAATAGTGCGTCTCATCCGAGGTTATCCACACTAATTCTTGTAGAGCCCTATAGTTTTGCCGTTGAGGGGAGAGTCTAACGTGTCCCCCTCGGGGGACGAAAGGGGGGCCACTCCCTCGGGGGCCGAAGGGGGGCCTCGGGGGGCTTTTGGACTCTCAGACCAATTCATAACAAATAGGGATTGCAGGAACGGCGGAAAGGCCGTACCTTTGCACCCGATTATGAAGAAAATGTTTTTAACCGGCCTGACGATGCTCGCCACCTTAGCGGCACAGGCCACACAAGCTCCCCTTTCGTCCCCCGAGGGGGACAAGTTAGAATCTCCCCTCAACGGCAAAACTATAGTAGCCCCCTCGGGGGCCGAAGGGGGGGCTTTAGGGGCCTTAGGGGCCTCGGGGGCCTCGGGGGCCTCAGGGGCCTCGGGGACCTTAACCGACACCGCGCGAGTGGTGGACCTCGACGAGGTCATCGTCATCGCACAGCCCAAGGAGCAGCAGCTCATGCGCCGTCAGCCACTGAGCAGCTCGGCCTTCTCGGCAGAAGACCTGCATAGGCTTAACGTGCGCGACGTGCGCGAGCTCTCGGACTTCGTGCCCTCATTCGCCATGCCCGTCTATGGCTCGCGCTACACATCGTCTATGTACATACGCGGCATAGGCTCGCGCGTGAACAGCCCCGCCGTGGGCATCTACATGGACAACATCCCCCTAGTGAGCAAGTCGATGCTCAACTTCCACGTCTACGAGGTAGACCGCATCGACGTGCTGCGCGGACCACAGGGCACGCTCTACGGGCAGAACTCGGAGGGCGGACTCATACGCCTGTTCACCCGGCAGCCACTGAACTACCAGGGCACGAACATCAACCTGAGCTTCGGCACAGGACTCTACCGCAAGGCCGAGGTGGCACATTATAATAAGGTGAACGACCACTTGGGATTCGCCCTGGCCGGGTTCTACCAGGGTCAGAAGGGATTCCTGGACAACACCACCACGGGCGGAGATGCCGACAAGGGCAACGAGGCCGGCGGACGGGCTCGCCTGGAGTGGCAGCCCACGGAGGCGTTCAGACTGAACCTCTCGGCCGACTACCAGTACACAAACCAGAACGGATTCCCCTACGGCGAGATGAACCTGGAGACGGGCGAGAGCCGCGACCCCTACTCCAACCGCCAGGGCGACTACAAGCGCCACGCCCTCACCACGGGCCTATCGCTGAGCCTGCGCGGCAGCAAGACCGAGTTAGGATACAGCGCCTCGTGGCAGTACCTGAAGGACGATATGCTCATGGACATTGACTACCGGCCCCTGGACTACATGCACATCACGCAGGCACAGCTGCAGAACGCCGTCACGCAGGAGCTGACGCTGAAGACCACGGGCAACGGGCCCTGGCACTCCACGTCGGGAGCCTTCTTCTCCTATCAGGCGCTGAAGACCAACGCGCCCGTATACTTCGACGCCGCCATGAACGACTACCTCTCGAAGACCATCCAGGACTATGCCTACTACGGTATGCTCAACTCCATGGCCAAGCGCATGGGCATGGAGGCCGCCGCCGCCATGATAGAGCGGGCCGGAGGATGCCACATACGCATGGACATGAAGACGGTGCCGGGACTGTTCCGCACACCGGCCTACAACTACGCCCTGTTCCACCAGTCGGACATCGACATCACCTCGCGCCTCACGGCAACATTGGGGCTGCGCTACGACCTCTCGCAGGTGCAGATAGACTACAGCACGCTGGGAGCAGTGGCCCTCGACGAGAGCGTCATGGGCACCAACGTGAAGGCCAGCGTCAGGTCGCTGCTGGAGCACAAGGAGAAGACCAGCTTCGACCAGCTGCTGCCCAAGGTGGGACTGACCTACCGAATAGGCAACAACGGCAGCAACGTCTACGCCCTGGTGTCGAAAGGATACCGCGCGGGAGGATATAACATACAGATGTTCAGCGACATCCTGCAGACCGAGCTGGAAGGTGCCGCTCAGACGGCCCGCGGAGACATGGAGATAGCGCACTCGGAGCAGGACTACGACAACATACGCGAGACCATCGCCTTCAAGCCCGAGGAGAGCTGGAACTATGAGTTCGGCACACACCTGAACCTCTTCGACCAGAAAGTGCATCTGGACCTCACGGGCTACTACATGCAGATACGCAACCAGCAGCTCTCGGTCATGGCCGGCAACTACGGCTTCGGACGCATGATGGTGAACGCCGGCAAGAGCTACAGCTGCGGCGTGGAGGCAACGGTGCGCGGCAGTCTGGTCGACGGCCACCTGAACTGGGGCGTCAGCTATGGCTACACACGCGCCGTGTTCAAGGAGTACACCGACAGCGTGATGACTGAGCAGGGCATGACGGCCGTGAGCTACAAGGACAAGCGCGTGCCCTACGTGCCCGAGCACACGCTCGCCGCCAATGCCGACTACCGGTTCGACTTCAACGGAGCGCTGAAGAGCCTCACCGTGGGAGCCAACCTGTCCATGCTCGGCAAGACCTACTGGGACAATGAGAACCTGTACTCGCAGAAGCTATACGCCCTGCTCGGCGCACACGCCGATGCCAACTTCGGAAAGGTAACCGTCAGCCTGTGGGGACGCAACCTCACGGCTACCAAGTACAATACCTTCGCCACCGACAGCCCCATGGCCGGCGAGACACTCTACTTCGCACAAAAGGGCAACCCCCTGCAAGTGGGTTGCGACTTGAGGATAAACCTATAAGTTTAAGTAATAAGTCACAAGTAATAGGTAATAAGTATGGTTAGACCTTAGGCCGAATGTGCTGCAAAAGTGCTACTATCGCCTAAAGTCTAACCATACTTATTACCTATTACTTATAACTTATTACTTATTACCTATTACTTAAAACTTGAATTACTTCAGATAATCTTCGAAATACCGGGTGATGCGCTCGTGCAAGTGCACGCTGGCATGACCCATCATGTTGTGGCCCTCGCCGGGATAGACGTAGAAGTCGGGCTGCGTGCCGGCCTCGTTGCAGGCCTTGATGAAGGAGAGGGCGTGCTGGGGCACGACGACGGGGTCGTTATAGCCGATGATAATTTGCAGCCGCCCCTTCAGGTTCTTCGCCTTGTCGATGAGGCTGCACTTGGCGTAGCCCTCGGGGTTCTGCTGCGGCGTGTCCATGTAGCGCTCACCATACATCACCTCATACCACTTCCAGTCGATGACGGGGCCTCCGGCCACGCCCACCTTGAACACGTCGGGGTAGTGGGTCATCAGCGAGATGGTCATAAAGCCGCCGAAGCTCCAGCCGTGGACGCCGAGGCGGTCGCTGTCTACGAAGGGCAACGCCTTGAGATACTTCACGCCCTCCATCTGGTCCTGCATCTCCACCTGGCCAAGCTGTCGGAAGGTGGCCTGCTCGAAGTCGCGTCCACGGTTCTCGCTGCCGCGGTTGTCGAGGATAAAGACGATATAGCCCTTCTGAGCCATGTAGGTCTCCCACGAACGGGAGGCATAGTGCCAGGAGGCCTCGACATTGTGGGCGTGAGGGCCGCCATAGACATAGACCACGGTGGGGTATTTCTTGGCAGGGTCAAAGTCGGCGGGCTTCACCATGCGCCAATAGAGGTCGGTCACTCCGTCGGCAGCCTTTAGCGAGCCGCTCTCGAAGAGGGGCTGCACGTAGTCGGCCCAAGGGTCGGGAGCGTCGAGCAGCCGCGTGCGCCGCCCTTTGTCCACAAGGGTGAGGTCGATGCTGTTGGGCGTGGTGGGGCTCTGCCACTTGTCGTAGAGCAGGGAACCAGAGGCAGAGAGACGGCCGCGATGCACACCCTCGCCATTATCAAGGGCGGTGCGCTTGCCCGTGTTGACGTCGACCTCATAGAGGTTGCGCTGCAAGGGGTGGCGCTCGTTAGAGACAATGACAATGCTCTTGGCGTTCTTATTGAACCCCAGCACGTCGAGCACTACCCATGGGCCGGAGGTGAGCTGGCGGACGCACTCTCCCTTAACATTATATAAATAAAGGTGGTTGTAGCCGTCGCGCTGGCTCTGGAGGACGAAGAGGCTGTCGTCCCAGGGCAGGAACGCGATGGGATGGAGCGGCTCGACGTACTTCTCGCTGGTCTCGCGGTAAAGCTCCTGGAGGCGCTGGCCGGTCTCGGCGTTGTAGCTGACGAGGCGGCAGTCGTTCTGGTCGCGGTTCAGCTCCTGCAGGTAGACGGTCTTGCCGTCGGGGCTCCAGGCCAGGTTGGTAAAGTAGCAGGGGAGGCCCGATGCTGACGCATCGGAAATAGTGGCGGGCGTCTGGAGGTAGACGGTCTTATTCGCGGGCAGGTCGTAGACGCCGATGGTGACGACGTGGGTGTCGGTTCCGGCCATGGGGTATTTGTCGGGCTCCATGGCGGCGATGCGCGGGTCGATGTTCACCTGGGGATAGTCGGTCACCATGCTCTGGTCCATACGGTAGAAAGCCAGTCGCTGGCCGTCGGGGCTCCAGAAGGTGCCCTTCTCTATGCCCCACTCGTCGCGGTGCACGCTCTGTCCGTAGACAATGTCGCGCGAGCCGTCGGTGGTAAGCTGGTGCTTGCGGCTGTCCTTGTCAATGACCCACAGCTGGCTGTCCTCTACGTAGGCCGTGGCGCGGCTCTGCGGGCTCCAGTCGTTGGCCTCCTGGCCGGAGAGGCTGTCCTGCCACACGATTTGCTTCCGTTTGAAGTCGACAAGCGTGAAGGCCTTCTTGTTGCCCACGGCAACGATGGGCTGGTCGGCGTAGGGGAACCAGGCCGACTGCAGGTGGCGCACGTAGTGGCGGTCGTCGCTCTTGGCCCAGCGGTTGATGTCGTCGAGGGTGAAGAGCAGCTTCTCACGTCCCGTCTTGGGGTCTACGAGCGAGCACTGCTCCACGTCGGTATGCACCAGCTGGTCGCCCCACCAGGTGAGCAAAAGGTTCTTCGGCCGCAGGTTGTGGTAGTTGGTGCCGCCGAAGTTCAGGTCCTCCAGGGTGAAGAGTTTCTTGTCCGAAGGGATGGTAGCGGTCGGCTGCTGGGCGGTCATGTTGAGCGTGAGCAAAAGGAGGGAAAGGAGGAAGAGTTGCTTTTTCATCTTACGGCTATTTTCTGCGCCCGCCGCCGCTCCGGTCGAAGCGTTCGTGGCCGCCGCGGTTTTCTGTGTTCTGGTACTTTGGCTTTCCGCCCCGACGGTCAAAGCGGTCGTCGCTTCGCTCCTGGCGGCCGCCCTTGCGGTCGAAACGGTCGCCACCCTTGCGGTCGAAGCGGTCGCGGTCGTCGCGGCTGCCGCCCTTGAACTCCCTGCGCTCGCCCTTCGCCTCTCGGCGCTCGCCCTTGATGTCGTGGCGGTGGAAGGTGAACGAGCGTATGTCGGCATCCTCGTTGTCGCTCTGCTCGTCGCGCCGCTGCTTGAACTCGCGCATCTTCTTGAAGCGGTGGTGCTCGGCCATCTGGCGCTTCTCCTCCTCGGTCTTCACCTCGCCGCCCTCGCTGCGAAACTCGCGCAGCTTGCCGTCGAACATCTGGTACTTGCGCAGCTCGCACTCCAGGGAGCCGTTGTAGAGGGGAATCTTGATGCTGGGCTTCAGCCCTATCTGCTCGAAGCACTCCTCGCGGTAGCTGAGCACCCACGCATCGCCGCCGGTGAACTGGTGCTTGAGCCGCTCTCCTATCATGCGGTAGGTTTCCATCAGGTTGGGGGTGGAGATGCGCTCGCCGTAGGGCGGGTTGGTGACGATGATGCTCTTCTCCTTGGGCTGGGTAAAGTCCTTGAAGTCCTGCTGCTCGATGGTGATGTCGTTGGTCAGACCGGCGGCACGGGCGTTGATGCGCGCGGTGTTCACGGCCTTTATGTCGATGTCGTAGCCGTAGATGTGGTGCTTGAATTCCCGTTCCTGCGAGTCGTCGTTGTATATCTCGTCGAAGAGCTCGGCGTCGAAGTCGGGCCATTTCTCAAAGGCATACTCCTTGCGGAAGACGCCCGGGGCCATGTTGCGGGCTATGAGTGCCGCCTCGATGAGCAGCGTGCCGCTGCCGCACATGGGGTCGATGAAGTCGGTCTCGCCCTGCCATCCCGTCATCATGATGATGCCGGCGGCGAGCACCTCGTTGAGCGGGGCCTGCACGCTGTCCTGGCGGTACCCGCGCCGGTGAAGGCTCTCGCCGCTGCTGTCCAGGCAGAGGGTGGCGTCGCTCTCGGCAATGTGTATGTGCAGCCTGAGGTCGGGGCTGCTCACCGAGATGTTGGGCCGCTTGCCGGTCTTCTCGCGCAGCTGGTCGACGATGGCGTCCTTCACCTTGTAGCTCACAAACTTAGAGTGGCGGAACTCCTCGCTGAACACCACGCTGTCTACGGCAAACGTGCGGTCGTCGGAGAGATACTCCGTCCAGTCTATCTTGCTCACCTCGTTGTACACGTCGTCGGCGCACGTAGCCTTGAAATGGGCTATGGGCTTCAGAATCTTGATGGCCGTGTGTAGCTGGAAGTTGGCGCGATACATGGTTTCCTTGTTACCCCGAAACGACACCATGCGCCTGCCTATCTGAATGTCGTTGGCCCCCATTTGGGTGAGTTCCTTCGCCAAGACGGGCTCAAGGCCCATAAAGGTCTTGGCGATGAGTTCAAATTGTTGTTCCATGAAATAAAATGTGTTTCAAGGTGCAAAATTACATTAAGTTTGTGAAACGGCAAAATAAAAAGGAGAAAAACTTTTCGGCGTTTCAAAAATTGTTAGTAATTTTGCGGCCTGATGGTCAACCACTTCATAAACCTTTTGCTCGCCATTAGTCTGCAAGACAATGTCTTGTGGATTGGTATCTTTATCGTCACCGCCGTGATGATAGGATTCCTTTTCATTCAGCAGCGTCAGGGCATGAGGCTGAAGAGCGAGCTGGCCGAGCTGTCGAAAATACAGAAGCGCAACGTGGAGTACGAGTTTGTCATCAAGGCCATGCGCGTCAGCGTGTGGCATGTCGATGCCAAGACCCACGTCATCAGATACGAGCAGGACTTCCGCGACAAGCGTGTGAACTGGAGTCAGGCCCCCGACGGCTCCACCTTTGAGGACGCCGCCCAGATGATTGACGGGCGCGACAACGTACGCGTGCTGGCCTCGATGGACGCCCTCATGACGGGTAAGTCCACCGAATACCACGAGATTTACCGTGTGCCGACGCCCTACTCCGCCCGGCCCTTCTACTGGGAGGAGAGCTTCGCCACCGTGGCCGAGCGCGACGTGGACGGCACGCCGGCGCTCATCGTGGGCACATCCATGCGCATCGACGAGCGTAAGACCATGGAGAAGGAACTGCTCACGGCGCGCAACAAGGCCGAGGAGAGCGACCGGCTGAAGTCGGCATTCATTGCCAACATGAGCCACGAGATACGCACGCCGCTGAACGCCATCGTGGGCTTCACCAGCCTGCTGCCCGACATTAGCAACGACGAGGAGCGCACGCAGCTGTTCGGACTCGTGCAGGAGAACACGCAGAAGCTGCTGCGCATCATGGACGACGTGGTGAGCATATCGAAGGTGGAGGCCGGACAGGACAAGCCCGTCTTGACGCCCTTCGAGCTGAACGCCCTGCTGGCCGACGTCACGGCCCACTACGAGGCCGAGGCAGCACCCGGCGTGAAGCTGGCCACGCACTTTGCCAGCGACGCCGAGACCATCACCACCGACCGCAGCCGACTGAAGGAAATCATGAAGCGCCTGGTCTCCAACGCCGTGAAGTTCACCTCGCAGGGCACCGTCACCGTGGGCTACGACGAGCCGCAGCCGGCCCGCATACGCATCTGGGTGGACGACACGGGCAAGGGTATCGACAAGGCCTACACCGAGCGCGTCTTCGAGCGCTTCTTCAAGGTCGACGAGTTCGTGCCAGGCGCCGGACTGGGACTCAGCGTCTGCCAGACACTGGCCGAGAGCCTCGGCGGACAGGTCGGCGTGGACTCAGAGCCGGGAAAGGGCTCACGCTTCTGGATAGAAATCCCAACAAAACAATTCTATGAATATGAACAGTAAAGAAAGCAAGTACATCACCGTGAGCTACCAGCTCTATTCCATCAACGCCCAGGGCGAGAAGCACCTCGAGGAGCAGACCCAGCAGGGACAGCCCTTCCAGTTTGTCAGCGGCTTCGGCTTCACCCTCGACGCCTTCGAGCAGCGCATCGCCGACCTGCCACAGGGCAGCAAGTTTGACTTCACCCTGCAGCCCGCTGAGGCTTTCGGTGATTACGACCCCGAGGGCGTACACAAGATGAAGCGCGAGGCCTTCACCATCAACGGCCACTTCGACCACGAGAACATCTTCCCCGGCGCCGTCATCACCCTCATGGACGAGGAAGAGAAGCGCTTCATGGCACGCGTGCTGAAGGTCGACGAGGACGCCGTCACCATCGACACCAACCACCCCCTGGCCGGACTCACCCTGCAGTTCATGGGCCTCGTGCTCGAAAACCGCGACGCCACAAAGGACGAGATACAGAACCTCATCAACCAAATCAGCCACGAGTGCTGCGGCTGCGACGACTGCGAAGGCCACCACGAGGGCCACGAAGGCCACGAGTGCGGATGCGGATGCGGCCACTGCCACTAATGCTTAAGTTATAAGCTTTAAGTAATAAGTGTGGTCAGACCTTGACGTAACAGCAACGCTGCCCCAGGTCTAACCACACTTATTACTTAAGACTTAATACTTATCACTTGACAACTATCGCCCCAAAGTCTAACCACACTTATAACGTATGACTTAACACTTATTACTTACCCTCACCATGCGTAACACTTTCGGAACACTCTTCACGCTGACCACGTTCGGCGAGAGCCACGGAGCCGGTGTCGGCGGCGTGGTCGACGGTATGCCCGCCGGCATCGAGGTAGACATGGCCTTCATTCAGCACGAGCTCGACCGCCGCCGCCCCGGCCAGAGCGCCATCACCACCTCGCGCCAGGAGGGCGACCGCGTAGAGCTGCTCAGCGGCATCTTCGAGGGCCGCACCACCGGAGCACCCATCGGCTTCCTCGTGCGCAACGAGAACCAGCACTCGCAGGACTACGAGAACCTGCGCCCCATCTTCCGCCCCTCCCACGCCGACTACACCTATTATTATAAGTACGGCACGCGCGACCACCGCGGCGGCGGCCGCTCCTCGGCCCGCATCACCATCAGCCGCGTCGTGGGCGGCGCGCTGGCCAAGCTCGTCCTGCGCCAGCTGGGCATCAGCGTCACGGCCTACACCACACAGGTGGGCCCCATCGCCCTGGAGCGCGACTACCACCGCTACGACCTCGCGCTGACGGAGCAGAACGCTGTGCGCTGTCCCGACCCCGCGAAGGCCCGCCAGATGGAGCAGCTCATAGCCCAGGTGAAGGCCGAGGGCGACACCATAGGCGGCGTCATTGCCTGCGTCATCAAGGGCTGTCCGCCGGGTCTCGGCGAGCCCGAGTTCGGCAAGCTCCACGCCCAGCTGGGACAGGCCATGCTCTCCATCAATGCCGTGAAAGGCTTTGAGATAGGCGAGGGCTTCGACGGTGCAGCCCAGCGCGGCTCCGAGCAGAACGATATTTTTATGGCCGATACAGACTCCCCGCTCTCCCCTACCCTTCGGAGGGAGGGTTCGGGGGTGGGGGCTCCTCCCCTCCAAACCGTCACCAACCACAGCGGCGGCATACAGGGCGGCATCTCCAACGGCCAGGACATCTACTTCCGCGTGGCCTTCAAGCCCGTGGCCACCCTGCTGCGCGAGCAGCAGACCGTAGACCTGGAGGGCAACGCCACCACCTTCACCGCCCGCGGGCGCCACGACCCCTGCGTGTTGCCCCGCGCCGTGCCCGTGGTCGAGGCCATGGCCGCCATGACCCTGCTCGACCACTGGCTCTACGCGCGCACCGTCAGCCTGTAGCGCGCTTCAGCCCTCTTCACGAGAGGCAAAAAAGGTTGAGCCGTCCAAGCCCTGAGGTTTGGACGGCTCAACTTTTGCGTACACACACGATGCCGTTACAATCCCTTGCTGACCAGATACTCGCCTATCTGCACGGCGTTGAGGGCAGCGCCCTTGCGTATCTGGTCGCCCGAGAGCCAGAAGGTCAGTCCGTTGTCGTCGGCCAGGTCCTTGCGCACGCGGCCCACGAAGACATTGTCCTTGCCGGCAGTGTCGAGCGGCATGGGGTAGGTCAGCGTCTGCGGGTCGTCCACCAGCTGGCAGCCCGGAGCCTGGGCAATGGCCTGCTGGGCCTCCTCCACGCTGAGCGGGCGCTCGGTCTCAATCCACACGCTCTCGGAGTGCGAGCGCAGCGACGACACACGCACGCACATGGCCGAGCAGCGGGCGTCGGTGTGCATAATCTTGCGCGTCTCGTTGTACATCTTCATCTCCTCCTTCGTGTAGCCGTTGGGCTGGAACACGTCAATCTGCGGGATGACGTTGTAGGCCAGCTGGTGGGGGAACTTCTTGACGGTCTTCACCTGGCCCGTCTCCACTATCTCCTTGTACTGCTGCTGCAGCTCCTGCATGGCGGCGGCCCCAGCGCCCGATGCGCTCTGGTAGGAGGCCACGTGTATGCGCTTGATGTGGCTGAGCTTCTCCAGCGGCTGCAGCACTACGACCATCATGATGGTGGTGCAGTTGGGGTTGGCGATGATGCCTCGCGGACGGTTCAGGGCGTCCTCGGCGTTGCACTCGGGCACCACCAGTGGCACGTCGTCGTCCATGCGGAAGGCGCTCGAGTTGTCAATCATCACGCAGCCGTGCTTGGTGATAGTCTCGGCAAACTCCTTCGACGTGCCGGCGCCGGCCGACGTGAAGGCGATGTCGATGTCGCGGAAGTCGTCGTTGTGCTGCAGCAGCTTCACCTCCAACTCCCGTCCCCGGAACGGGTACTTGCGCCCGGCAGAACGCTCAGAGCCAAAGAGCACCAGCTCGTCCATCGGGAAATTTCTCTCGTCTAAAATGCGCAGGAATTCCTGCCCTACGGCGCCGCTGGCGCCAACAATTGCTACTTTCATCTTTGTGCGGATTATAATAAAGTGGCTGCAAAGGTACGTATTTTTATTCATTCGCACGCAACAATTTGCAGGAAATTATGCAGAAAGCGTCAATTTCGTGACTTTTTGCCCGCCGCCGCCCATCTTTTTACCCCTATTTTTTGCCGCACTCAGTTTTTATGGCTATCTTTGCAGCGTCTATGAGCATCTTCCTGGCTGCAACGCCCTTGATAACCGACCCCACGCTGATTTTCTTCGTGGTGCTGCTCATCATTCTCTTTGCTCCCATCGTGATGGGCAAGCTGCGCATCCCCCACATCATCGGCATGGTGCTGGCCGGCATCGCCGTGGGGCCTTACGGGCTTAACCTGCTGGCCCACGGCTCGTCGTTCGAGATTTTCGGGCAGGTGGGCCTCTACTACATCCTGTTCCTGGCCGGACTGGAGATGGACCTGGAGAGCCTTCGTCGCAGCACCCGCCATTTCCTCATCTTCGGACTGCTCACGTGCCTCGTTCCCTTCGGCATGACCTACGCCGTGGCGCTTCTGCTGCTCGGCTACAGCCACCCCACGGCCTTTCTCCTGGCCTGCATCATGGCTTCTAACACGCTCATCGCCTACCCCATCATTGGCCGCTACGGCCTGCAGAAGCACCCCTCGGTGGCCCTAAGCGTCGGCTCGTCGATGATTTCGCTCTTCCTGGCCCTGGTCATGCTGGCCGCCCTGGCCGCCATGTACACCTCGGCCAACACGGGTCAAGAGCTCTTCAGCTTCTCCACGTCCATACCTCCCCAGCTGCTCTTCTGGCTGTTCTTCCTGCTGAAGCTCGCCGCCTTCCTCGTGGGCAGCATCACGCTCATTCCCAGGCTCACGCGACTGTTCCTGCGCCGATACTCCGACGCCGTCATGCAGTACATCTTCGTATTGTCGGTCATGTTCCTCTCGGCCGCCCTGACGTCGCTCATCGGGCTGGAAGGCATCGTGGGCGCCTTCATCTCGGGACTTATCCTCAACCGCTACATCCCTCACGTGTCGCCCCTGATGAACCGCATCGAGTTCATCGGCAACGCCCTGTTCATTCCCTACTTCCTCATCGGCGTGGGTATGCTCATCAACGTGCAGGCGCTGCTGGGCGGCGGCAGCGTGGTGTGGGTGGTGCTGCTCATCGCCTTCATCGGCACCTTCGGCAAGGCTGTGGCCGCCTACATCAGCAGCCTGCTCTTCCGCCTGCCCCAGCAGGACGGCAACATGATGTTCGGCCTCACCTCGGCCCATGCTGCCGGAGCCATCGCCATGGTGATGGTGGGCGTGAGGCTCGACCTTGTCAACGACGACATGCTCAACGGCGTGGTGCTGATGATCCTCGTGACGTGCGTCGTGTCGACCCTGCTCACCGAGCACGCCGCACGCCAGATTACGCTCAGCAACATCTCGCCCGGCGCACTGGGCGGCGGCGAGGCCGTCTCCGACGACGAGAAGATACTGCTCTGCGTGAAGTACCCCGAGATAGCGCCGCAGCTGCTCGACCTCTCCATCCTCATGCGCAACCAGAGCCTGAACCGCGGCATCGTGGTCCTCAACGTGGTCTACGACGACGAGCACGCCGCCGCCCTGCGCGAGCAAGGGCTGCGACTGCTGGAGGCGCTGAAACGGCAGTCGGTGGCGTCGGACGTAAGGCTGCAGACGCAGGTAAGGCTGTCGTCGAACATTGCCAACGGCATCAAGCACGCCTTCCGCGAGTTTGCCTGCTCGGAAATCGTCATGGGAATGCACGTCCACACCGACGTGAACCCGAAGTTCTGGGGAGAGTTCATCCAGAGCCTCTACAACGGCCTTAACCGCCAGATTATCCTCACCCGCTTTGTCCAGCCGATGACGACGCTGCGCCGCATACAGGTGGCCGTCCCCTCGCGGGCTGAGTACGAGCCGGGCTTCCACCGCTGGCTGGAACGGCTGTGCCGACTGGCCACCCAGCTCGACTGCCGCACCGTGTTCCACGGCCGCCAGGAGTCGCTCGACCTCATAGAGAACCACATCTGGACACGCCACAAGAGCATGAAGGCCGAGTATCTGCCCATGAAGCACTGGAACGAGCTGCCGCGCCTGGCCTCGTCCATCTCGCCCGACCATCTCTTCGTCGTCGTCACCGCCCGTAAGGGAACCATCTCCTACAAGAACGCGCTGGAACGGCTGCCCGACGAGCTGCAGCAGCACTTCTCGGGCACGAACCTCATGATTATCTTCCCCGACCAGTATGGCGGCACGCTGAAGGAAGAGGGCATGAGCTTCACCGAGGCGCAGCACCACGAGGAGACCAGCCTCTACGACACCATCATGCAGCTCATACACAGAAGATTTTCATAAACGCCCCCTTTTTACATGATAACACTCACCCAAATCACCAAGAGCTTCGGCTCGCTCCAGGTGCTCAAGGGCATCGACCTCCACATTGACCGCGGCGAGGTGGTCAGCATCGTCGGACCCAGCGGCGCCGGCAAGACCACGCTACTACAGATTATCGGCACGCTCGACCGCCCCGACAGCGGCACCGTGCAAGTAGACGGCATCGACGTGACGACCCTCTCGCAGAAGGACCTCGCCGACTTCCGCAACCGCCACCTGGGCTTCGTCTTCCAGTTTCACCAGCTGCTGCCCGAGTTCACCGCCCTGGAGAACATCCTGATTCCGGCCTACATCGGCGGGAAGGACAGCAAAGAGTCGAAGGAGCGCGCCCTGGAGCTGCTCCAGTTCATGGGTCTCAGCGACCGCGCCACCCACAAGCCCGCACAGCTCTCGGGAGGCGAGAAGCAGCGTGTGGCCGTGGCCCGCGCACTCGTCAACAGCCCCGCCGTCATCCTGGCCGACGAGCCTTCAGGCAGCCTTGACACGCGCAACAAGCAGGAGCTGCACCAGCTCTTCTTCGACCTGCGCGACCGCTACGGCCAGACCTTCGTCATCGTCACACACGACGAAGAGCTGGCCTCGCTCACCGACCGCACGCTGCACATGCGCGACGGAAAATTCCAGTGAAATGAGAAATGAGAGATGATAAATGAGAAATATGATTAGACTTTAGGCGAAAGAGCCGCGGCAGGTCTAATCATATTTCTCATTTATCATTTCACCAGGAACCATACTACAGGCACGAGCAGGGCGGGCAGCAGGTTGAGCGTCTTGCAGTCCTTCAGGTTGAGCAGTGCCAGTCCGCTGCCTGTGATGAGCAGTCCGCCGACGATGAGCAGCTCGGCCATGAGGGCGTCGCTGATGGCGGTGCTCGACAGCCGCGCCGTAAGCCAGAACAGTCCCTGCCAGCAGAACAGCACCGGGGCGGCCAGTATCATGCCGATGCCGTAGGTCGAGGCAAAGACCATCGACGAGACGAAGTCGAGCGTGGCGTTGGTGAAGAGGAAGGTGTGGTCGTCCTTGAGTGCCGAGATGACCGGTCCGAGCATGGACAGCGGGCCTATGCAGTAGAGCAGTATGGCCGTGGCCAGCCCGTCGGCCAGGCGGTTGTCGCCCTGTCCGCTTTTCTTCAGGCGGTCTACGAGTCGCTTAAACCGTCCGTCGATGTCTATGGCCGTACCCGTCACGCCGCCCACGGCCAGCGAGATGATGAAGAGCACGGGATATTGCGACTGCGCGAAATGGCTGATGGTGGCGTTGAGGCCGATGGCCAGCGAGGCCAGACCCAACCCCGTGTAGAGCACTTCCTTGTATTTCTCCTTTACGCCACGATGCAGCAGGGTGCCGATAATGGTCCCGGCGATGATGGTGGCGGTGTTGACGATGGTTCCTATCATTTTTGGGGGGTGAGGGGTGAGAGGTGAGAGGATAGTTTTGCGGGGTGTTTTGGGGGTGAGGGGTGTTTTTTGGGGTGAGGGGTGTTTTTGGGGGTGGGGGGTGAGGGGTGAGAGGTGGGAGGAATGTTCTGCCGCAAAACTATCCTCTCACCCCTCACCACTCACCCCCAAAAACCACCACTCACCCCAAGAGCCTCTTACAATGCATAATTCTCCAAACGGCGGTCAGGTTGGCCAGCAGGGCGATGACCGCCATGCCTGCGGCGAGCCAGAGCAGGTCCTCGGCCAGCCCCGTAACGATGGCGGCTACAGCCGTCACCACCACGCGCTCGGGCCGCTGCATGAGCCCCACCTTGCAGCTGATGCCCAGTCCCTCGGCCCTGGCGCGGACGTAGCTCACCATCATGGAGCCGATGATGGCAGCGAAGGTGGCGATGCCAGCCCACAGCCAGTCGTCGCCGGCGCGGAGCAGCAGCACGGCGATGCCCGAGAGGGTGAGCAACTCGCTATAGCGGTCGAGCGACGAGTCGAGCAGTGCGCCGAAGCGCGACGACAGCCCCCCGAGGCGTGCCAGCCGACCGTCCATCATGTCCGTCAGTCCGGCAAGGAGGATGACCGCGCCACCCCACGCCACGAGGGCGAAGGCCCGCGACGCGTCGCTGTCAAGACACTGCGCCGCCAGCACGAAGAGCCACGCGGCCAAGGCATTGCCCACAAGCCCGCTGACGGTCACTACATTGGGCGACACCCCAAGCCGCAGGAGCATCCGCAGCAGGGGGTCGATAACGGCGTAAATAATCCGTTGGAGATAATCTCTATAGTTTGTCTTCATCATTGCATTAACCCAATGAGCGCTGCCGCATAGAGCCCGGCCAGGAGGTCGTCGGCCATGACCCAGAAGGCACCGCGCCGCCGGTCGAGGGCACGTATGCCCAGGGGCTTCACGATGTCGAAGAGTCGGAAGAGCACCAGCGCGGCGAGGGCCGTCCACCCATCGTTGGCGGCCAGCAGGGCCACCCACACACCCACCATCTCGTCGACCACCACGCGGCTGGGGTCGTCGCCCCAGAAGGGCATGAGCCGCTGCGTGGCCCACGTGCCGAGGAGGGTGAACAGGACAATGAGCGCCAGCGTGAGCAGCTGGAGCGCGGCCAAGGGCATCACGGCGTGGAGCAAAAACCAAAGGGCCGTGGCAACGACGGAACCCGCCGTGCCCGGCCCCCATGGCCAAAAGCCAGCGCCAAAGCCCGTGCATATCACGACGGGCAATAACGGCGGCTCATGCTTCATTTCTGCTTCAGCAGGTCGCGTATCTCGGCCAGCAGCTCCTCCTGGGTGGGTCCGGCGGGAGCAGCGGGAGCGGCCTCCTCTTCCTTCTTCTTGTTAAGCTTGTTCATGCCCTTAATCATCAGGAAGATACAGAAGGCCACAATCAGGAAGTCGATGATGTTCTGGATGAACTGACCGTAGGCCAGCGTGGCGGCTCCGGCCTCCTTGGCAGCGGCCAGCGTCTCGAACTCGCCGTCGCCCAGTGTGACAAACAGGTTGGTGAAATCCACACCGCCCGTCAGCTTACCGACGATTGGCATGAGCACGTCGTCGACCAGCGAGCTGACAATCTTACCAAACGCACCGCCGATGATTACACCGACAGCCATGTCCATCACGTTGCCCTTCATGGCAAACTCCTTGAATTCCTTAATAAATCCCATAGTTGTAATGATTAACGATTATTGATTAATTTTATTAATTATTGTTTATGGCTGCAAAGATAAACATTTATTTTTAAATGCGTATCTTTTTTCCGACTTTTTTTTGCAAAATCTTTACAATCCTGCTTTTTGCAAAGCAAACCGCCGCCGCGGGAAGCGCCCCCCAGCCGTTCTGATGGTGGCGAAGAGCCGTTGAAAAGCTGACTTTGCCCGTATTTTAATTGGCGAAAGGGCAGGGACGATGTTGAAACGCCGACGTAGTTTGTACAAACGTCGGCGTAGTTTGTACAAACGTCGGCGTAGTTTGTACAAACGCCGACGACGTTTATAGAAACGCCGACGTTTGTAGCGTTACCGACAGACACCCCCCACCCCTACCCTGCAAGGATGGGGAGGGGCCGCCGATTTGCAATCTGCGTTTTGCAATCGCGCCGTCATGCAGCCGCCGACGCCGATTTTTGCCGCGCCGACGTCAATTTTATTTTTTATTAAGAATGGAACTGCGGCTTAAGATAAGAATTTTTACTACCTTTGCAGCCGAATAAAAGACAACAATATTTTATAACCCTTTTAATCAAAAAAAGTAATGACAAAAGTTGCAATTAACGGCTTTGGCCGTATCGGTCGCCTCGCATTCCGTCAGATGTTCGAGGCTG
>CAMPCG010000007.1 GCA_946644025.1 uncultured Prevotellaceae bacterium
TGCCCGCCATAGCCGCCGTGACCATCCTCTCGAAGCTGCAGGGCGACGTGCGCAACGCCGAGAAAGAGGTGCTGCACACACTCGTGCAGAACATCGACGTGAAGGACATACGCGTAAACCTGCTCGAAGCCTTCGTCATACCCAACTCGCAGACCATCGTGCAGGGCGACAAGTTCTCGGCGAAAATCGTCATGGCCGCCGTAGACACCACCCAGGTGCCCGACATCTACATCGGCGGGAAGAAGATGGACCTGAAGGACAACACCTACGAGATGATTTGCGGACGCACCGGCGACTTCACCCTCTCGGGCTGGATAGAGACCGTCAACGGCAACGGCGACAAGCTGCGCCGCGACTTTGAGCAGAAGTACACCGTCGTGGAGCCGTCGGCAACGGTCTCCGCCGACCTCACCCGTATGCTCTACGCCGGCTACTCGAACCCCATCAGCGTCTCCGTGCCCGGCGTACCCCTGAACAAGGTTTCGGCCTCGATGACCAACGGCACTCTGACGCCCAGCGGCCCCGGCAAGTACATCGCCAAGCCGTCGAAGATAGGTCAGGACGCCGTCATCACCGTCACCTCGACCAATACCGGCCGGCCGCAGACCATGGGCTCGTTCACCTTCCGCGTGCGCAAGCTGCCCGACCCCACACCCTTCATCAACGTTAAAGACGAGGGCGGCAACCCCTCGCGCTTCAAGGGCGGAAACATGGGCAAGGCCGGACTGCTCGGAGCCGAGGTGCTCGGAGCCGCCATCGACGACGGCATCCTGGACATCAACTTCCAGGTGCGCTCCTTCCAGACCGTGTTCTTCGACAACATGGGTAACGCAAAGCCCATCAACAGCGACGGACCGCGATTCTCGGCAGCACAGAAAGACCAGTTCCGCAAACTCTCGCGCGGACGCCGCTTCTACATCTCCAGCGTTGTGGCAGTAGGCCCCGACGGCATAGAGCGCACGCTGACCAGCGTCATGGAGATAAAGGTACAGTAAACGGAATACAATTATGAACAGAATAAACGGTACAGATATGACGAAGAGTTGTCTGATGAAAGTGGTACTGATATTTATCACCTTCACCTTTTCCCTTACCACTTCTACGGCCCAGCCAAAGCGTAGCCGGCTGCAGCAGCAACAGCAGCAGGCGCAGCAGGGCAGCAACACCCAGGGCGGCATGACGCAGCGCATGCAGCTGCTCTATCCCACGACGGTAGACATGCCCGAAGAGGTGGTGTGGCGCCGCGACATCTACCGCGAGCTCGACCTCAACGAGGAGGAGAACGCCGGACTCTACGACCCCGTGGAGCCACAGGGGAAACGGCTCAACCTCTTCACCTACGTGTTCAAGCTGGCCCTCAACGGCTACATACCCGTCTATGAGTACAACCTCGACGGAAACGAGAACCTGGAAGCAACGGCGAAGGTGGACATGAAGACCATCCTCGACAACTACCACATCTTCTACGAGGAGAAGGACGGAAAGATAAGGGTGGACAACAGCGACATTCCCTCTGCCGAGGTGAAGATGTACTACCTCAAGGAGAGCGCCTACTTCGACCAGGCCAACTCCAGCTTCCACATCAAGCCCATCGCCTTCTGCCCCGTGATGCTCCGCGAGGACGACTTCGGCGGAGAGGCAGCCAAGTACCCCCTCTTCTGGGTGAAGTACTCCGAGGTCGAGCCCTATCTCAGCCGTCAGTCGGTGAAGACCAGCGACTACAACGACGCCGCCCAGATGACCATGGGCGACTACTTCACCCGCAACAAGTATAAGGGCAAAATCTACAAGACCGCCAACCGCCTGGGCAAGACGCTGGCACAGATTGCCGGCAACGACTCGACCAAATACTCCGAGGAGCAGAAGCGCATCGAGGCCGAGCTGGAAGCCTTCCGCAAAAACATCTTTGGCGACAAGGCAAAGCAGGACTCCATCGACAGCCTTGCCAATCTTGACCCCAAGCAGCTCAAAGCCCTCAGAAAGGAGCGCAGCCGCGGCTCGAAGGACAAGACCAGCCGCGTAAGGAAGAGCAAGTCGTCGTCGGGAGGTTCGTCAGGCGGCTCGGGTTCTGCCAGAGTCTCCGTCAGGCGTGAGCGCCATTGATGATTGTCGATTTACTAATTCCCGGTTTTCGACATCATCCCCCCCACGAAATCCACTCATACCCCCATCAATTATGAAAAACATCCCAACACTTAAAGGCTGTCTGTGCATGGCAGCCTTTTTGCCGTTAATGGCCACGGCCCAGTATCGTTCGGAGGTGTGGTGTCCCGACAATGGCGACGGCACCTACACCAACCCAGTCATCAATGCCGACTACAGCGACCCCGACGTGTGCGCGGGCCCCAGCGGTGAAGACTTCTACATGACGGCCTCGTCGTTCCAGTGTACGCCCGGCCTGCCCATCCTCCATTCCCGCGACCTGGTGAACTGGACCATTGTGGGCTACGCGCTGAAGGAGCTCTACACCGGGCGCCCCGACCTCATCCGCCACTTCAGCACCCCTCAGCACGGCAACGGCGTGTGGGCACCGTCCATCCGCTATCACGACGGCGAGTACTACATCTACTGGGGCGACCCCGACAACGGCGTCTTCATGGTGAAGACCCGTGGCGGCGACCCTGCCGGAGAGTGGGAGGCCCCCGTCTGCGTCATCGAGGGTAAGGGATACATCGACACCACGCCGCTGTGGGACGACGACGGCCGTTGCTACATGGTCAATGGCTGGGCCAACAGCCGCGCCAAGTATGCCAGCGTGCTCACCGTCAGGGAGCTGTCGGCAGACGGCACCCGCGCCATCGGCCAGCCCGTCATCGTCTTCGACGGCAACGGCAACGAGAACCGCACCTGCGAGGGCCCCAAGTTCTACAAGCGCGACGGGTGGTATTGGATTCTGTGCCCCGCCGGCGGTGTGCCCGAAGGCTTCCAGCTGGCCATGCGCAGCAAAAGCCCCTACGGCCCCTACGAGCACAAGGTCGTGCTGCAGCAGGGCAAGAGTGCCGTCAACGGCCCCCATCAGGGCGGATGGGTACACACGAAGCACGGCGAGGACTGGTTCCTCCACTTCCAGGACAAGGAAGCCTACGGCCGCGTGGTACACCTGAACCCCGTGGACTGGAGCACCGGCTGGCCCGTCATGGGCAAGAAGGGCGAGCCTGTCACCACCTACAAGAAGCCGGCCGTCTCCGCAAGCCTCTCCCAGCAGGGCATCGTCAATCCCGCAGAGAGCGACGAGTTCAACGCGCCGTCGCTGGGCAAGCAGTGGCAGTGGCAGGCCAACTACGACGAGAAGTTCGGCGTGCCCACCGCCTTCGGCACCTTCCGCCTCTACACCCACAAGCTCGAGAAGGACAGCAAGAACCTGTTCCTCGTGCCCAACATGCTCCTGCAGAAGACCCCTGCCGACCAGTTCACGGCCACGGCAAAGCTGCGCTTCACGTCGAAGGCCGACGGACAGTTTGGCGGCCTCATCATGATGGGCCTCGACTACTCCGCCCTCGTCGTCAGGCGCGTGGGCAGCGAGTTCCAGCTGGTGCAGATGACCTGCAAGGCCGCTGACAAGGGTAAGCCCCAGACCGAGACCGTACTCGCCACGCTGAAGCCCACGGCCGAGGACAAGATTACGTACAAGCCCGGTCTGCACGAAGACATCTACCTGCGCCTCAAGGTGAGCAACGCCGAGGCCGGTGTGGCCCATGGCGGCAAGCCCCTGGTGCGTTTCTCCTACAGCCCGGACGGGAAGAAGTGGACAGACTGCGGCGAGGAATTTCAGATGCGTCAGGGCAAATGGATAGGCGCTAAGTTCGGCTTCGTCAGCGCCGAGACCGACCCCAGTGTAGACCGCGGATGGGTCGAGGCCGACTGGATAAGAGTTACGAAATAAAAAAGCCAGGCCCCCACCAACCTCCCCCCGAGGGGGAGGCTATTGCCCAAACAAGGCCCAAACCAGGCCCCCACCAACCTCCCCCCGAGGGGGAGGCTATTGCCCAAACAAGGCCCAAACCAGGCCCCCACCAACCTCCCCCCGAGGGGGAGGCTATTGCCCAAGCAAAGTTACCTAAAGTCCAATCATTACCCCCGTGGGGAAAAATTCGGACAGTCTGAGCAATAGCCTCCCCCTCGGGGGGAGGTTGGTGGGGGCCGGTACATACGAAAAAAAGGAAACCTTCGCAGGCTTCCTTTTCTTTTTCAAATGCTTGTTTGAGCAAATGAATGTTTCGCGGGAATGTGTATGTCTCACGACATTCAGATTCCACAATTTAACCTTAATAATCTAATACCATGAAAAACACGTTGCAAAGGTACATATAATTTTGTAATAATGTGCAAAATTTATAAAAAAGTTAAGGTTATTTAACTATATTAAGTGCCCTCATGGCATTTAGCACGGCCAGGACGGTCACTCCCACGTCTGCAAAGACAGCCATCCACATTGTGGCGAGCCCCATGGTAGCCAGGAGCAGCACGGCGACTTTCACGCCTATGGCCAGAGCCACGTTTTGTCGTGCTATGCGCAGCGTTCTTTTAGCGATGGCTATGGCCGTAGCCACCTTCGACGGCTGGTCGTCCATCACCACCACGTCGGCGGCCTCTATGGCGGCGTCGCTGCCCAGTCCGCCCATGGCAATGCCCACATCGGCGCGCGCCAGCACCGGTGCATCGTTGATGCCGTCGCCCACGAAGGCCACCGTCCCGCCGTCTTTTCCCCTTCCGTCGCTGCGTTCCTGCAGCGCTTCGATGTAGCGCGTCTTGTCGGCGGGTAGCAGTCCTGCGTGCCACTCGTCCATGCCCAGGCCGTCGGCCACCTTGGCTGCCACGTCGGCATGGTCGCCGGTGAGCATCACCGTGCGCTTCACGCCCAGCTGCCGCAGCCTCTGAATGGACTCCGCGCTGTCGGCTTTCAGCGTGTCGCCCGCAACGATGTGGCCCACATAGCGCCCGTCGATGGCCACATGGACGATGGTGCCCGTGTCGTCAGCGCAGGTACGCCACTCGGCCCCCACGGCCTCCATCATCTTCTCGTTGCCCACCGACACCTCCATCGTGCGCGGTGTGTCAGCGCCTGAGTGCGCCTCCGCCAACGTCACCTTGGCCCGTATGCCGTGGCCGGCCACCTCCGTCACCTCCGTCACCGTGCAACCGTCGGTGCTCGCCTCCGGACAAGCCTGGCGCAGTGCAGCTCCGATGGGGTGTGCAGAGTGGTGCTCCGCGTGGGCAGCCACATGCAACAGGTGCTCGGCCAGCGTCGCCGCCCCGGCAGCGTGGACGGCGTCTACGGCAAACCGTCCCTGCGTCAGCGTGCCCGTCTTGTCGAAGACCACGGTGTCCACCTTTGCCAGCACGTCCATGAAGTTGGCCCCCTTCACCAGTATTCCCCTGCGCGATGCTCCGCCAATGCCTGCGAAGAACGTGAGCGGCACCGAGATGACCAGCGCACAGGGACACGAAACGACGAGGAAAATCAATGCGCGGTGGAGCCAGGTAGTCAGTGTTTCGAGAAATGAGAAATGATAAATGATAAATGAGAATAGTGGCGGCAGGACGGCCAGCGCCACGGCGGCCATCACCACGACGGGCGTATAGACGCGGGCAAAGCGCGTGATAAACGCCTCGCTCTTCGACTTGTGCTCCACGGCGTCCTCCACCAGGCTAATCATCTTTGCCACGGTGCTCTCGCCATATTCTTTAGATGTACGCACGCGCACCACCCCCGACAGGTTGATGCAGCCCGAGAGCACCGCGTCGCCCTCGGCGGCATCGCGCGGCACACTCTCGCCCGTCAGCGCGGCGGTGTCCAGGCTTGTCGAGCCCTCCACGACGATGCCGTCGAGCGGCACCTTCTCGCCGGGGCGAATCTCGATGATGCTCCCCACGGCCACCGCCTCAGGATGAACGTCCTGCCCCCCGTTGTCGGGGGTTATCAGGTGGGCCACGTCGGGCCTGACGTCCATCAGCTGGGCGATGCTCCGCCGGCTCTGACCCTCGGCATACTCCTCGAACAGCTCGCCCACGAGGAAGAAGAGCATGACGAACACCGCCTCGGGAAACTCCGTCTCGGCACCGGGCATGAACCCGATGAGCAGGGCCCCCATCGTGGCCACCGACATGAGGAAGTGCTCGTTGAACACATCACCGTGCATAACTCCCTCGGCGGCCTCCCTCAACGTGCCATGACCGGCCGCGAGGTAGGGCACGAGATAGACCAGCAGCAACTGCCACGTCGTCAGCCCGGGGCAGCACCGCTCCACCGTCACTGCCGCCACCAGTAGCAACGCCGCAATGACTATCTGCCACAGCTGACGGCGCAGCCCGCCCTCGTGGTGCTCGTGGTGGTGGTCGTGATGACCATGCTCGTGGTGGTGGTCATGGTGACCATGCTCGTGTACGTGATGACACTCACATCTGCATTGTTCCTTTTCCATATTTCCTTCTTAATCAGAATAGTATTACACCGCTTTGCCGTAGGAGGCGACGTGTCTCACGTCGCAACAATCCGCTGAAATGCGACGTGAGACACGTCGCCTCCTACTTGTGCGCTGCAAAGGTACGGCGAAAGAATTGCAACCCGGTTGCAAACTGGCGCACCCATATTTGCTTACAGGGATAAGTGCCACTTTTCTCTGGGATAAGTGCCACTTTCCTCTGGGATAAGTGCTACTTTTCTCACAGGAAGGAAGCATATAACTCATGCAAGCAAGGCGGCGTGAGAGCAGGAAAGTGAGGGCGGGGAGAAGGCCTTTTTTAATGGGCGGGGTACAATATTCGGGGGAGAAGGCCGTTTTTAAAGGGTGATGGCGGGAAAACCGCCAAGCGCGGGGGGCTTGGATGATGGATGACTAATATTGAGAACACGTAAGAAATCATGGCAGAAATGCGGTTACTGAAAGGATCTAACGGCGGCATGAAGTCGCTGGCTAAGGACACGGCCATCTATGGTCTGTCGAGTATTGTCGGGCGTTTCCTTAATTACCTTCTTGTGCCCCTCTACACGGCTAAGATGTCGGCCGAGAGTGGTGGCTACGGTGTCATTACCAACATGTACGCGCTGACGGCGCTGCTGCTGGTGCTGCTCACCTTCGGCATGGAGACCACGTTCTTCCGCTTTGCCACGAAGGGCGACGAGCAGCCCGGCCGCGTGTTCTCGACGGCCCTCATCGGTGTGTCGTCGGCAGCGACGCTGTTCTTCGTCGCCGTGCTGCTGTTCCTTACGCCCGTCTCGTCGTTCCTTGGCTATTCCAGCACGCCACAGTACGTCTGGGTGATGGCCCTGACGGTGAGCATCGACGCCATCCGCGCCATTCCCTTCGCCTATCTGCGTCAGCAGAAGAAGGCGTTGAAGTTTGCCGCCCTGCAGCTGCTCAACATCGGCATCAACATTGCGCTCAACGTGGTCTACTATCTTGGCATGGACGGCCACGACCCGGGCTATGCCTTCTACATCAACCTGCTATGCTCTGCCATCATCACCCTCTGTCTGGCTAAGGAGATTTCAAACATCCGCTTCGGTTTCGACGCGGGGCTCATGCGGCGTATGCTGGCCTACGCCTGGCCCATCATGCTGCTCGGCGTGGTAGGCATCTTGAACCAGGTGGCCGACAAGATTCTCTTCCCCTTTGTCTACCCCGGCGACGACATGCGCGAGCAGTTAGGCATCTACGGTGCCTGCGTGAAGATAGCCATGATTATGGCCATGATTACCCAGGCATTCCGCTATGCCTACGAGCCGTTTGTGTTTAACAAAAGTGGTGGGAATAATGGGCAGAACAGGGACAGCGTCGAATTTCAGGCAAAGGCCATGAAGTACTTCGTCATCTTCACCCTTCTGGCTTATCTCTGTGTGATGGGTTGGCTTGACGTGCTGAAGTATATCATTCCCGAGAACTACCGTGTGGGTCTGCGGGTGGTGCCTATTGTGATGGCAGCCGAGATTATGATGGGCATATACTTCAACCTCTCCTTCTGGTACAAGTTGTCCGACAAGACCTACTGGGGTGCCATTTTCTCCGGCATCGGGTGTGTGGTGCTCATTGCCGTCAACGTGCTGTTCGTTCCCCGCTACGGCTACATGGCCTGTGCGTGGGCAGGCTTAGCGGGCTATGGTGTCTCTATGGTGCTCTCCTACGTGGTGGGCCAGCGCCTACACCCTATCCCCTACCCCATGCAGCACATCGGCTACTACGTTATCCTTGCCCTCGTGTCGTGGCTCAGCATGAACTACTTCGCCGAGCTGTTGCCGAAGTGGGGGTCGCTGATTTACAACACGCTGGTCATTATCTTCTACGTCACAATCATCGTAAGACAGGAGTTCAAACGCTAAGGACCCACCCCTACCCCTCCCCTCGGGAGGGGTAGGGGGTGGGTCGTATGGGTCATCTACATTCCCTCTCTGTAGAAGTCCAGCGCCTCGATGATTTCCTCTTTCGTGGCCGTCTGGTCTATGCGAATGTCGCCGATGTCGCCCAGCAGGGTGAAGTTGATGATGCCGGCGGTGTTCTTCTTGTCGTGGGTCATCAGCTCGAGCAGGGCGGGATAGTCGTCGCAGGTGATGGCCATGCGCCCGTAGTTCTCGTGGATGAACTTCACCGTCTGTCGCATCTTGTCGACGGGAAATCCGGTCTTCACAACGCAGAGGTAGAGCTCGCACACTAGCCCGTAGGCCACGGCGTAACCGTGCAGGATGGGGTGTAGCGTTGGGTGCTGGGCGCTGAGCGCCAGCGACTCGAAAGCGTGGCCGATGGTGTGTCCCAGGTTCAGCGCCTTGCGTATGCCGTGCTCCGTGGGGTCTTGCTCCACAATGCGCTGCTTCACCCTGACGCTGCGGGCCAGTAGCTGCTGCAGCCGCTGCGTGTCGTCAAGGTCGAAGTCGAGCAGTTCGGCCCAGTGGTCGTCATTGCTGATGAGTCCGTGCTTGAGCATCTCGGCATAGCCCGAGAGGATGTTCTCGCGGTCGAGTGTTCGCAGGAACGTGGTGTCGAGCAGCACGCACTGAGGGATGCTGAAGACGCCAATCTCGTTTTTCAGCCCGCCGAAGTTGAATCCCGTCTTTCCGCCCACCGAGGCGTCGACCATAGAGAGCAGCGTCGTGGGGATGTTGATATAGCTGATGCCGCGCTTGAACGTCGAGGCGGCAAATCCGCCCAGGTCGGTGACCATTCCTCCGCCCACGTTCACCATGAGCGAGTGGCGCGTGGCTCCCATCCGTTGCAGCTCGCTCCACACGTGGGTCACTGAGTCGAGGTTCTTGTTGGTGTCGCCGGCAGGGATGGTGATGACCGACCATTGGCCATCGACTATTGAACACTTGTCCCTTACCACGGGCAGGCACAGCTCGCGCGTGGTCTCGTCGGTCAGCACAAACAGGCGGTCGGCCTTACAGGCGCCGATGGCCTCAGACAGCTCGCGCTCCAGGTCGGTGACCATCACCACCTGGCCTTTGTCGCTTAAATTCGTCGTCATCTTCAATCTTCAATCTTTAATATCTCCCGATAGCGCTTTGAGTCCTTGAGCAGGGCTACGGCCTCCTGATATACCTTGTCGTAGGCCAGTCCGGCTGCGATGGAGCCCGCCTGGTAGTAATAGGCCGCCACGATGTCCAGCTCCAGTATCTCCTGTATGGCGTCGCGGTGCTTGTCGAGCTCGGTGGCCAGGTCGTGCTTGAGACACTGTCCGAGGGCGTCGAAGGCCTCGCGCGACTGGTCGTAGTAGCCCTCGAACTTCGCCGTCTTGACGAGCTCGTCGAACTGCTTGCGCGACTGGTCGTCGTAGGTGAATCCGCTGTCAATGACCCGCTGGCGGAACTCCTGCCAATCCTCCTCGGCCAGGTGGAACTCCTTGGCCGGAGCTATCTGCGGGTGGCGTTCAAGGTAATAGACCACATAGTCGAAGAGCACCTCGGTCGAGTCCAGTCCTCCGGTGGAGAGGTAGTAGGCAATGTTGGGCATGGTGTCGTTCTTCACCTCGAGGTCGGGCTTGATGCCACCTCCGTCGCGCACCTCCCGTCCGTTGCGGGTGTAGAAGACATGGGTCAGCGAGTCGGGAGTACGGTCGGCATAGAGGCTTGTCCTCCGTCCGGTGTAGCCCGACGTTCCGGCCTGGTCGGTGGCTCTCTGCTTGGCATAGTTGATGGCCTGTATGCAGCGTCCCGAGGGGATGTAGTATTTCGAGGTGGTAATCTTCACGTTCGTGTTGTAGGGCAGGTCCATGGGCACCTGTACCAGGCCCTTTCCGTAGGTCCTTGTACCCATGACGACGGCGCGGTCGAGGTCCTGCAGCGCCCCGCTGGTGATTTCGCTGGCCGAGGCCGTCTCTCCGTTGACGAGCACGACGAGGGGCATGACCGTGTCTACGGGCTCCAGGCGCGTGGTGTAGGTGCGGCTGGCCTGGGGTATCTTGCCCCGGTTCTCCACGACCTTCTGTTCCTGCGGCACCCAGATGTTGACCAGGTCTACGGCCTCCATCTCAGCGCCGCCGCCGTTGCTGCGCAGGTCGAGCACCATGCCGCGGGCGCCCTGCTTCTTCAGCTCGATGAAGGCGCGGCGCACCTCGCGGGCACTGCCCTCGGTGAACTGGTTGAAATTGATGTAGCCGATGGAGTCGGCCGAGAGTCCGTAGTAGGGCATCTCGGGCAGCTTGATGTTGCGACGCGTTATCTTGAACTTCATCTCCTTGGTCTTGCCGTCGGCCTGCGGGCGCAGCACCTTCAAGACGAAGGTGGTCCCGGCGTCGCCGCGCAGGTGGCTGGAGACGTAGGAGACGTTCTTGTCGGTCATCAGCGAGTCGTCGATGGAGACGATGATGTCGCCCTTCTTCAGCCCCACCTCCTGGGCGGGCATACCCTCGTAGGGCTCGTCGATGACCACGCGCTTCAGCCGCGAGTGGTACTTCACCAGGGCCCCTATGCCGGCATACTTGCCCGTGAGCATCATCTTCAGGTTTTTCGTCTCCGAGGCGGGGTAGTACTCCGTGTAGGGGTCGAGCGAACGCAACATGCCGTCGATGGCCGCCGTCATGGTGGTGGCGGGGTTGAGCGTGTCTACGTAGAGCAGGTCCAGGTTGCTGTAGAGCGAGTTGAAGATGTCGAGATTCTTGCCCACCTCAAGGTTGTGGTTGGACTCTTGTGCCAGGGCTGGCATGGCGACGATGGATGCAGTAAGAAGCAGCCACAGTCTCAGTTTTGAAATAAGGGAAAGCATGTTAGCCGTTGATAATTTGGTGTATAGCGTGCAAAGGTATGCTATTTTTCCAACCCTGCCAAATTTTAAGCAAAAAAAAGCTATTTTTCGCGCCTTTATTTGCCAGTATAGGATTATAATATTATCTTTGCAGCGCACAAGTAGGAGGCGACGTGTCTCACGTCGCAACAATCTGCTGGATTGCGACGTGAGACACGTCGCCTCCTATTGCAAAGAAGAAGTTTTTATTATCCTAAATCTGTAATTATGAAAAACCTGTTCAAGAAGACCACACTTCTTTCAGTATTGCTGACGTTGACGGCTTGGTGTGGTGCCTCGGCGCAAGAATCCTATAGCGGCGCTGTAGTGGCCGACGAGGGTGCCTGGTGCTGGTTTGCCGACCCCCGCGCCATTCACTACGAGAACGCCGGGGGAAGCATCAACGCCACCTACATCGGCTACATCGACGTTCACGGCAACGTCAAGGCCACGCAGTACGACTGGCTCACGGGCCGCAAGACCGACGTGCTCGTGCGCAGCTATTTCCAACCCGACGACCACAACAACCCCACCTTCATCGTGCTGCCCGACGAGCGGGTGATGATTTTCTACACCCGCCACACCGACGAGCCCTGCATCTGGTACCGCATATCCAGGAAGCCCGGCGACATCACCGAACTGGGCGATGAGAAGCGGCTGGCCACACAGAACAATACCACCTACCCCTCGCCCTTCATACTCAGCGACGACCCGCAACACATCTACCTCTGCTGGAGAGGCATCAACTGGCACCCCACCATCGCACGCCTCACCATGCCCGACGCCAACGACAACTGCCAATTCGACTTCGGACCGAAACAGATTGTGCAGAGCACCGGCGCAAGGCCCTACGCCAAGTACCAGAGCAACGGCAAGGACAAAATCTACGTGAGCTACACCACGGGACACCCCGACAACGAGATGCCCGACTGGCTCTACTTCAACGTGGTGGACATCAACAAGGGCAACGGACCCATCCTGCGCGACATCAACGGGAAGCAGCTCTCTATAATAAATAATGGTGTGTTCAACGTGAACAAGACCGACTCGTATGCCACACAGTACCCCGCCACCGTCGTTGACCGCACCGCGTCGATACGCAACTGGGTGTGGCAGATAGCCCTCGACAAGGACGAGAACCCCGTCATTGCCTATCCCCACATAGACAACGCCAAGACCACCCACGTATACTGGTACAGCCGATGGACAGGCACGCAGTGGCGCAACACGTGGGTGCAGTATGGCGGACACGCCTTCCACAAGAACTGGAACAGCACCGAACTGTGCTACAGCGGAGGTATGGCCCTCGACCCCGACAACGTGAACGACCTCTACCTCTCCATTCCCACCAAGGACGGCAAGTACAACAAGGACGGTGTCTACGAAATATGGAAGTACACCATCGGCGACGACGGCAAGGTGGCCTCGTCGGAACAGCTCACCAAGAACTCGGCCAAGAACAATGTGCGCCCCTACGTGCTGCCCGGGTCGAAGGACTCGAAGATGCGCCTGGTGTGGATGAACGGCGACTACTACTACTGGATTGTGAAGCAGGGCTACCCGCAAGGCTACCCCACCGGCATACGCTGCGACTACGACTGGCAGGAAGAGCTCACCAAGGAGGACAGCGAGGAGACCAACCCCCGCACGGACTGCATCTGCCTCAACGCGAGAAAGACCCTCAGCCTGGGCTTTGCCATGGATGCAGCCCACTATGGCGGCAAGCTCTTCGAACTGGGCAACATGACCTACACCCTTGACGCCAACTGCTACCCCGTGCTCACCATCGGCGAGACGGCCTACAAGAGCCAGAACCGACTCTACACCAGCGACGACTGGGCCACGCTCTCCACCGGCACCAGCGGCGACAACCACCCCACAAAGCTCACCACATGGGTGCTCACGATGACCTACGACGGACAGACGCTCACCACCTACCGCAACGGACTGGTGGACCAGGTGATAGAGACCACTACGCTGGAGGGTGGCACCGCCCGTGCCGACGGCGATGACTACCACCACCACATCATCAGCCAGAGCGACTTCTATGGCGTGGCCTCGCCCGCCACGGTCCAGGCCCTCGTAGTAGCTCAGCAGAAGGAGATTGCCGACGAGCTCTCGAAGACGGCCCTGCAGACCATCACCCTGCCCGCCGAGACCCGCACCGACCTGGTGCTGCCCACCAACGTACTGGGACAGAGCGTCAGCTGGACCTCGAGCAACGAGGCCGTCATCACCTCCGACGGCGTGCTCATGCCCCTGAAGGCCGATGCCACCGTCACCCTCACCGCCACCGTCACCACTCCCGGCGCATCGGCAGCCACCACTCCCGGCGCGTCAGCAGCCACTATTCCCGACGCGTCAGCGTCGGGCACCAGCCGCCCTTTTGAGGTGAAGGCCCTGGCACGCGACATCACCAAGAACCTGCGCTATGCCAAGGAGGGCCTCGACCTCACGACCAACACGGCCACAGGCTTCGCCACCAACAAGTACGAGGTGGCCCCCGCCGGGCTGCTCAAGGGCCTGCGCTCATACACCTTCCTCGCCACCATCAACGCCAAGAGCCTCACGGCCATGCCGCGCATCTACGACTTCGGCTCCGGCTCGGGCAACAGCATCTTCCTGCGCGCCAACCCGCTGTCGGCCGGCGTGAAGTACAACGGCGGAACCACCACCATGGTCAACTCCGCCACCACGCTCACAGTCGACAAAGACTACAGGCTGGCCGTGACCTACGACGCCGCCACCCGCACCACGAAGATTTACATTGACGGTGAAGAGAACGTCGCCGGAAAGGCCAACCAGGTGGAGGCATGGCAGCTGGAGCAGCTGGCCAGCGACGCACGCAACTACATAGGCCGCACGCAGTGGTGGGACAGCAACGTAGCCTCCAGCAACCAGGACTTCCGTGGCACCATCGACCAGTTCCGTCTCTACGACGTATGCCTCACCCGCAAGGAGATATGCGAGCTGCAGAGCCTCCCTTTTGTGCAGAGGGAGCTGCCCGCAGCTCTGGTGAACGGTGACTTTGAGGCTTCCTATACCGTGCAGACCGGCAGCGGAGTGAGCAGCGACCGCGCCATCTATGTGCCCGAGGGATGGACCGTTCAGCGCGCCAACCCCAACGAGAACGACCTTACGGCCCTGAAGAGCGGCGACCTCTACTACAGCAATTTCTTCAGCACCTTTCCCGCTCCGTCGACCGACAGCAAGCAGACCTACTGGATTCGACAGAACTGGGGCACGCCCACGCTGACACTGACTCAGGAGCTACGTCTGCCCGAGGGCGAGTATGCGCTCAGTGCCGATTTGTGGAAAAGCGGACTGGGCGGCGATGCCATCATCAGCGTCATCACTGAGGGCGGAACCACTGTCAGCAGCCCAACGCTGGACAACAAGGAGGAATGGCAGCAGGTGAACGTCGCCTTCAAGAGCGACGGCGACGCCTCGACCACCATCCAGCTGGCCGCCATTCACACGTCAAGCGGCTCGGCCAAGATTATCGGCTTCGACAACATCGTCATTCAGGCGAAGGACGGCATGAAGGGCGACGTGAACGGCGACGGTGCCGTCGACGTGGCCGACATTGCCACCATCATCGACGTCATGGCAGGCAACAGCCTACAGTACAAGGACAAAGCCGACGTGAACGCCGACCATACGGTCGACGTGGCCGACATCGCATCCGTCATCGACATCATGGCGACCGTACATTAATAAGCAACTGGAAAATCGTGATTCGTTAAATCTAAAACTATACTACCGTGAGCAAATTGTTATTTTCAACCCTTACCGTTCTGTGCCTCTCGATGTCGGCCCTGGCAGCCGACGTGAAGCCCGAGTGGTGCAACCCTGAAGTGAACCAAGTGAACCGCGAAGCGCGACGTGCAAACTTCTTCGCCTTCGAGACGGCCGACCTGGCCAAGGCCGGCGACAAAGCCAAGTCCTGCCGCTACCTCTCCATGGAGGGCAAGTGGCGCTTCTGCTTCGTCAAGGACCACAATCTCGCCCCGGCCAACTTCTTCTCGCTGAAGTTCGACGACTCAAAGTGGGTGGACTTCCCCGTGCCCGGACTCTTCGAGCTGGAAGGCTACGGCGACAAGATTTACAAGAACACCAGCTACTCGTGGGCCACGACCTTCGACAGCAACCCGCCGTTCATCAGCGAGACCAACAACTACACCGGCTCCTACCGCCGCACGTTTGAACTGCCCGCCGACTGGAACGGACAGGAGGTGTACTTCCACGTGGGCTCGGCCACCAGCAACCTCAAGGTGTGGGTCAACGGACGCTACGTGGGCTACTCCGAGGACTCGAAGATGGCTGCCGAGTTTAACATCACCAAGTATCTGAAGAAGGGCCAGAACCTCATCGCCATGCAGGTGATGCGCTGGTGCGACGGCTCTTACCTCGAGGACCAGGACTTCTGGCGCTTCACCGGCATTGCCCGCGAGGTCTATCTCTACGCCCGTCCGAAGGCACACATCGAGGACATCACCGTGACGCAGGACTGGGACGTGGCTTCAAAGCGCGGAAGGCTGAAAGTCGATGCTCAGACGACGGCTGGAGCCCAGGTCAGCGCGAAGATGATTTTCCCCGACGGCAAGGCGGGCGATGACTTTGGCCTGAACGAAGAGATTTGGCTGAACGACGTGAAGCCCTGGTCGGCCGAGCAACCCCAAATGTACACGCTGCTCATCACCGCCAGCAAGGGCGGGAAAGTGCTCGAAGTCGTTCGTCAGCGCGTGGGCTTCCGCCACATCGAGATTAAGGGCGGACAGCTGCTCGTCAACGGACAGCCCATCCTCATCAAGGGTGCCGACCGCCACGAGCTGGACCCCGACGGCGGCTACATCGTCTCGATGGACCGCATGATAGAGGACGTCAAGATTATGAAGCAGCTCAACATCAACGCCGTGCGCACCTGCCACTACCCCGACGACCCGCGCTGGTACGACCTCTGCGACGAGTACGGACTCTACGTCACCGCCGAGGCCAACCTCGAGAGCCACGGCATGGGCTACGGCGACCGCACACTGGCCAAGCGTCAGGACTTCGAGAAGATGCACCTGGAGCGCAACGAGGCCAACGTGCTCACTCTGCGCAACCACCCCAGCATCATCGTGTGGAGCCTGGGCAACGAGGCCGGCTACGGCCCCAATTTCGAGAAGGCTTACGACTGGGTGAAAAAGACCGACGACACTCGCCCCTGCCAGTATGAGCAGGCACGGCAGGACGGAAAGACCGACATCTTCTGCCCCATGTACTACGACTACAACGGATGCGAGAAATACAGCCAGGGCAACAACCCCCGTCCGCTCATTCAGTGTGAGTACGCCCACGCCATGGGTAACTCCATGGGCGGATTCAAGGAGTACTGGGAACTCGTCCGCAAGTACCCCAAGTACCAGGGCGGATACATCTGGGACTTCGTGGACCAGGGTATGCGCGACAAGAGTCCCGTCACCGGCCGCGAAATCTTCACCTACGGCGGCGACTACGGCAAGTACCCCGCCTCGGACTATAACTTCAACTGCAACGGCATCATCGCCCCCGACCGCAGACTCAATCCCCACGCCTACGAGGTGCAGTACTATTACCAGAACGCCTGGATTACCGACAAGGGCCTGAAGGACGGACGGCTGGAGGTCTACAACGAGAACTTCTTCAAGACGCTCGACGACCTGGAGCTCGTCTGGTTCCTCGGCGGTGCCGGCAATCACGGACACCACCGCGACGGCGTGCCCGCCGGACTGACCTACGGACACGGCGGGACCATCGACCTGAGCGGCATACAGCCCCAGCAGCGTAAGGTCATCGCCGACGAGAAGCTGCAGCAGACCATCCAGAAGATGATGGGCCACCACGCCGACCAGGAGCTGCTCCTCAACTTCTACTTCAAGTCGAAGAACGGCGCCCCGCTCATCGACAAGGGCCAGGTGCTGGCCAAGCAGCAGTTCATCATCAATCCCTATAAGTTCCCGACGCTCGCAGAAGCCACCACTCCCGAAGCGTCAGCTTCGGGCACTGCTGAAGCACAGACACTCTCCAAGGAAGAGACCAACACCTACGTCAAGCTCTCTGCCGCCGGCACCGACCTCTACGTGGGCAAGCACACGGGATTGATAGACTATCTGACCGTCGACGGCAAGGAGATGCTGCAGTTCCGCGAGTCCATCACGCCCGAGTTCTGGCGCGCCCCGACGGACAACGACTACGGCGCCAATCTCCAGAACAATTTCCGCGTCTGGCACGAGCTGTGGATGAAGGTCAAGGACTGCACCGTCAACGGCAACACCGTCACCGCTCACATCGAGCTGCCCCACCAGAAAGCCATGCTCACCATGACCTACACGCTGACAGACAAGGGTACCGTCATCGTGCGGGAGCAGATGACCGCCAGCAAGGACGAGAAAGTCGCCGAGCTGTTCCGCTACGGCATGGCCCTGCAGATGCCCAAGCAGTATGGCAAGGTGAAATACTACGGCCGCGGCCCCGTCGAGAACTACTGCGACCGCCACGACTCCGAGTTCATCGGCCTGTATGAGAACGAGGTGCTGAAGGAGTACTTCAACTACATCCGTCCGCAGGAGAGCGGCAACCACACCGACGTGCGCTGGTTCCAGGTCATAGACAACGACGGACGCGGACTCTGCTTCTACAGCAACGCCCCCATGGAGGCATCGGCCCTGCCCTACACCACCGCGCAGCTCGACGACGGACCCTCGAAGAACAAGGCATGGGGACGCCACTCCGGCGACCTCATACCCTCGGGAATGACCTCCGTACACATACAGCAGAAGCAGTTAGGACTCGGATGCGTCAACTCCTGGGGAGCATGGCCGCGCTCAGAGTACCGCCTGCCCTATAAGGACTATGACTTCACCTTCGCCATCAGTCCCGTAAGGGAATGAAGCGGCGTCATGTCCTCATGCCGTTATATCGTAATATCGTTATATCGTTATATCGTAATATCGTAATATCGTAATATCGAAATATCGTTATATCGTAATATCGCAATTTAGCAAATCATGGAATACATGTCACAGGAGGGCTACGACCGTCTCGTAGCCGAGCTGCACGAGCTGGAGAGCGTCGAGCTCCCCAAGGTGCGCGACGCCATCTCCGAAGCCCGCGACAAGGGCGACCTCAGCGAGAACTTCGAGTATCACGCTGCCAAGCGCGAACAGGCGCGTCTGCTGGGACGCATACGTTTCAAGCAGCGCGTGCTCGAGTTTGCCCGCGTCATTGACACGTCAAAGCTCGACGCAGACAGCATAGGACTCCTCAGCCGGGTGGAGCTGACCAACCTCACCACCAACAGCCGCATGGCATACACCATCGTCAGCCCCCACGAGGCCAACCTGCGGGAAGGCAAAATCTCCATCAAGTCGCCCATCGCCCAGGCCCTGCTGAAGAAGGTTGCCGGCGACGTGGTGCAGGTGCGTGTGCCCGCCGGAATGATGCAGCTGCGCATAGAGAACGTCAGCCGCTGAACGCCTTTCCATCACTCCCACGGCTGGCTTTTCACCCGCCAACGCCTATCACCCAAAGCCCTACACCCATGGCCGACACCCTTCGCCGCATCATCCACGTAGACATGGACCAGTTCTTTGCAGCCGTGGAGCAGCGCGACCAGCCCGAGCTGCGCGGGAAGCCTGTCGCCGTAGGCCACGACTCCCCGCGGGGCGTCGTCTCCACGGCCAGCTATGAGGCACGGCGCTACGGTGTACACTCAGCGCAGCCCATACAGACTGCCAAGCGGCTCTGCCCGCAGCTCATCATCGTCGAGCCCCACTTCCAGCAGTACAAGGAGGTGTCGGCACAGATTCACGAAATCTTCCACGAATACACCGACCTCGTCGAGCCACTATCGCTCGACGAGGCTTTCCTTGATGTGACCCACAACAAGCGGGGCATCGAGCTGGCCATGGACTGCGCCGCCGAGATTAAGCAGCGCATACGCCAGACCACGGGGCTGACGGCCTCGGCAGGGGTGAGCTACTGCAAGTTCCTGGCAAAGATTGCCTCCGACTACCGCAAGCCCGACGGCCTGTGCGTCATCCACCCCGACCGCGCCCAGGCGTTCATCGACCAGCTGCAGGTCACCCGTATCTGGGGCGTGGGCCAGAAGACCGCCGACCACATGCACCGCATGGGCATCTTCACCGGTGCCGACCTGCGCCGCTTCTCGCTGGAGCACCTCACCCACGAGTTCGGAAAGATGGGCCGCGTGTTCTACAACTTCGCACGCGGCATAGACAACCGCCCGGTGGTGACCGAGTGGGAGCGCAAGTCGGTGAGCTGCGAACAGACCTTCATGACCGACATCTACCGCCGCTCACAGCTCATCATCACCCTTTACCACACCGTGGAAGAGCTGGTGAGGCGCATCGCCAAGAACGACTTCAGGGGCCGCACGCTGACACTGAAGGTGAAGTATGCCGACTTCCAGCAAATAACGCGGAGCATCACCACCAACCACGTCCTGACGCAGAAGGACGACATCCTGCCCCTGGCCAAGCAACTGCTGGCACAGACGGACATCAGCCAGCAACACCCCATCCGACTGCTGGGACTCGGCGTTGCCGGACATCAGCAGGAGGAGAAACCCATGACCGCACAGAGCTGGAAGGAACTCGAACTGGAGTTTTTGCCTTGGTAAATCGAAAATTATCGCCAAGTTGATGCGCTGATTGGGAATAAACATGTAATTTTGCGGCCGATTAAGACAATAACACACTCAGCATGAAAAAGTATCCCAGCAGCGGCCTGAAAGGCCAGCAAGCAGTCAGCCCAGGGCAGCGCCCAGGGTGGAGCGATGGAGCTAAGTACGCCCTGCAGGGGCAAAAGCTTTATCTCTATGGTTGCTCGGCGACGATAGGAGACGCTTTCGTAGCAAAGCGGAGAAAGAATGCTTTTTCATTTCTCTTTTCTCAATTCGCCCTTGCCGTCGGCTTCCTGCTGACGTACACTTTGCCGGTCGTCGCCCAGCACTCATGGGAGCCCGACTTCGCCGGGGCGCAGTGGATAGCCCGCGATGCCGACTCCACCATCCTCTTCCCCCACGTCCATCTGCTGAAGGCCAAGTCGGAAAAAGGACAGTCGCTGAAGAGCTATGAGCTGCCCGTGCTGACGAAGACGGTAGCGCTGCACAAAGGCAAGGTGAAGCGTGCCTGGGTCGACATCTGCGGTCTGGGCCAGTACGACCTTTTCATCAACGGCCGCCGGGTGGGCGACTATTTCCTCAGCCCCGGCTGGACCATGTACAGCAAGCGGCTGCTATACAACGAGCTGGACGTCACCGCCCACCTCGCACCTGCCCCCCAACACCTCAAAATCGAGGTGATGCTCGGCGGCGGCATGTACGACATCCCGCTGAAGGGCTACCACAAGATGGGCGGCTCCTGCGGTGCGCCCAAGCTGCTCTTCTGCCTGCACGTGGACTATGAAGACGGCACCCGTCAGACCGTCGTCAGCGATGCGTCGTGGACCTGCCGTCCCAGCCCTGTGCGCTACGCCAGCATCTATGCCGGCGAATGGCACGACGCGAGCCTTGCCGACACGCTGACGTCTCGCCCTTGCGTCGTCACCAGGCCCCATTGGGACGTTCCCCTGCAGCGCCAACAGCCGGGCACCTTCGTCAAGATAAGCCGCGAACTGCCTATGCTCCCCCTCAAGTCAAACCTCTCACCTCTCACCCCCCACCCCTCACCCCTTCTCTACGACTCCCGCCAGAACTGCTCGGGCATCGTCCGCATAAAAGTGCGCGGCCGGCGCGGCCTTTCCGTCACCCTGCGTCCTGCCGAGGTGCTCAAGGACGGCAAGGTCTACCAGCGCTCCATGCCCGGCTACGAGTGGAAGTACACCCTCCGGGGCGACGCCGACGCCGAGACCTGGCAGCCGCAGTTCTCCTATACCGGATTCCGCTATGTCGAGGTGCAGGCCGACGAGGGCGTAGAGCTGCTCCAGCTGACGGCCCTCCACACCACGACCGACGCCCCCGAGGTGGGCACGTTCCAGTGCTCAGACACGCTCTTCAACAACATCCACGCGCTCATCGACTGGGCCATACGCAGCAACCTCGTCAGCATCACCACCGACTGCCCCACGCGGGAGAAGCTGGGCTGGCAGGAGCAGAACCACCTCATGGCCGCCTCACTGATGTACCGCTACGACGTGAGGGCGCTGATGAACAAGATAGCCGACGACCTGGCCGACTCGCAGCACGCCGACGGCTGCATACCCACCATCGCGCCCGAATATGTGATGTTCGACAAGGGCAGTGGCTTCGAGGACACACCCGAGTGGGGCGCCTCGTTCATCCTCTGTCCGTGGTACACCTGGCAGTGGTATGGCGACGACACGGCCCTTCGACGCCACTACGACGCCATGAAGCGCTATGTCGACTACCTGCTGTCGCGTGCCGACGGCTACATCCTCGACTACGGTCTGGGCGACTGGTTCGACATTGGCCCCGAGCGTCCCGGCAAGGCCCAGCTCACCAGCGTCGCCCTCTCGGCCACAGCCATGCTCCACTACGAGCTCGCCACCATGCAGCTCGTCGCCCTCCATCTGGGCCACGACGCCGACGCAGCACGCTATGCCGACCTTGCCGCCCGGGTGAAGGACGCCTTCAACCGACGCTTCGCCACCGGCGACGAGCGGGTCTACGAGAACGGTAGCCAGACAGCCCTGGCCATGGCGCTCTACATGGACCTCGTAACCGACGCCACACGCCAGCCTGCCGTCGACGCCCTCGTGCGCGACATTGAGCAGCGCGGCTATGCCCTCACGGCCGGCGATGTCGGCTTCCGCTATGTCGTACAGGCATTGCAGCAGAACGGCCGCAGCGACATCGTCTACCGCATGAACCACAACAGCCGTCTCCCCGGCTATGCCTACCAGATTGAGCACGGAGCCACGGCGCTCACCGAGAGCTGGCAGGCCTACGACAACGTGTCCAACAACCACCTCATGCTGGGCCACCTCATGGAGTGGCTCTACAGCGCCGTGGGAGGCATCACCCCAGCCTCACTCCTAACTCCTAACTCCTCACTCCTAACTCCTAACTCTTCACTCCTAACTCCTCACTCCTCACTCCCAACTCCTAACTCCTCACTCCTAACTCTCCACCCCGACTTCATCATCAACCCGCAGATGGTGGGAGACATCACCTGGGCCAGGACATCGCTCCGCCACGTCAGCGGTACGGTGTCATGCCACTGGACCAGAGACCTCTCCACGGGTTCCTGGACCGTCGACGTGACCATCCCCCAGGGCACGACAGCAAAAGTGTGCCTCCCCGACGGCCGACAAATCAGCGTCGCAGAGGGCACACATCACTTCGCACAGGAAGTAAAAGGGGCTATGCCAAAATGAATAAATAAAGGCACTCCCCTTTAACCTACATGATTCATAACGCCGGGTTTTGAACGCTTCGCGTCTTACGAAAACCAGCAAAAACCAACAAAACAAATAAAACAGGCTCTCGTAAGAATGTGTTTATGGCATGTTCTATAAATTAAGGAAATTATGCGCAGCCGCTCCCCTCCCCTCAAGGGGAGGGGCAGGGGTGGGGTCTCTAACTTCCTGCCAGCTAAATATATACTGACCCCACCCCAGCCCCTCCCCTACATGGGAGGGGAGCGGCTGCGCCATCGTTTGCGTATACCTTGAACTTATTAAGGTGGACTCTTCTATAAATTAAGGAAACAGGTCGCCGCTCACCCCTCCCCTCCAACTACCCTTTATACACATCTTGCAGCGGCTAGAAGAGGCCGTAGGTAAGGGTAGCCGCCGCTCACCCCTCCCCCCAGCCCCTCCCCCCACTTGGGGGGAGACAGAGGGGGGCCAGGGAGGGGTGAGCGGCGGCCACCTTTACCCTTAATTCAGGGGAGGGGTGAGCGGCGGCCTACCTTAATCCCCTTCACTATGCCTTATTGAACTTCTCCTTCCCCTGTCTGCAGCGCGGGCAGCGCCAGTTGTCGGGCAGGTCCTCGAAGGCCACGCCGTCGTGTTCGGCGGGGTCGTAGACATATCCGCAGATGGAGCATACATATTTCCCCGTGGCCTCCTGCCGGGAGAAGTCCACCTCGGCCAACACCGTCGGGACGGGGTTGTCCAGGTCCATCACCCGCTTTGCCTCCAGGTTCTCGTAGCCCTGCGGCGAGTGGGTGGAGAGATAGACGGTGGGATGGTTCCTGACGAACTCACGCACGCGGTCCAGCGTCACGCGGGCGGCGGCGAGGTCGTCGTATACCACCGACAGCTTGTTCTCGTACAGCGCTTCGTCCACGTAGGTAATGTCGCCCTGCATCATGTAGAACAGCCCGTCGTTCTCCACGACCACCAGGCTGTTGCCGTTGGTGTGGCCCTTCGCCTTGATGAAGTATACGCCGTCGCTAATCTTCTGCGACTCGGGGAAGTTGTAGTACGCGCCGTCGGTGAAACTGACGGGGACGATGTTGTCAACTCCCTGCAGCTCCTGTGCGCCCAGCTCCTCGGCGTTCACGTAAATCTTGGCATTGGGAAACGACCGCAGCTCGCCGCTATGGTCGGCATGGCGGTGGGTGAGCAGTATCTTCGTCACCTGCTCGGGCTTGTAGCCCAGCCTGTCGAGGGCCTCCATGTAGGTGCAGATGTCCTTGCCCGTGTAGGCCGCCGATGTCTCGTCGGGATGCTCCTCGGGGGTGCCGGCGGGCAGTCCCGTGTCTACCAAGATAACCTCGTCGCCACAGTCTACGAGGTAGTTCTGCAGACTGCCGCGGTAGCGTATGTTCTTGTCGAAATGCTCGGCGCCCTCCTCGCCACCGAAGGCGAAGGGCTGGCCGTAGAAGCCGTCTCTCCTGAATTTTACTGCCTTTATCTCCATAGTCTTTGTCATTTAGCCGGTTCCCACTTGCAGCGCACGGGCGACACGATGGCACCCTCCTTCTTCAGTTCGGCAAAAGCCTTGTCCACTTCCTTGCGGTCGGCACCCAGTGCCTTCGTCACGTCGCCTGCCGAGACGGGCTTCCCTGCCTCGCGCATGGCCTGTAATACTTGTTCTTTCATAGCGTAAAAGGATTTAAGATAATTAATAGATGGTGTGAACAATCGTCCATTCGCATGCAAAGATATAAAAAAGTAGCCGAATAGCCACACCGATAACATTTTTTAAATAACCGCAAAGATAAAGCCGAACGGGAGGCTTCTTATCTTTGCCCGTACATCAAATAGGGAAAGAGCCGGGACAATCTTCAAACGCTGTCAGTGTTTGTACAAACGCTGACAGCGTTTATAGAAACGCTGACATGGTTTATACAAACACTGTCTTGGTTTGTAGATTTAAATGCCTAAGGTGCAGGCCCCATTTTCCCTTGTTTTTTTGTTTCTGTATGACCACTTTGCGGTTCCAGAGGATAGTGGGTCCTGCGAGAATTAGTGTGGATGTGTTATTCTAAGGAGTCTGGGAGTTTAGGAGTGG
>CAMPCG010000008.1 GCA_946644025.1 uncultured Prevotellaceae bacterium
CCGGGACGGGGGCCGAGGCGGCGAGGGGACCCGGTGCTGACGCACCGGGAATGGTGGCGGCGGCGGAGGCCGGGGCAGAGGCGGCGAGGGCCGGGGCGGACGCGACGGGGGCGGACGAGGCGGGGGCGACGGCGGCGATGAAGCCATGCTGGTCGGAGAGGCAGTAGTGCTGGGTGGAGGCCTGGCACTCGAGGGCGTAGAGGCCCTCGGCGAGGTTGTCGAGCTGCTGGCTGACGGTCATGGTCTGGGCCGTTCCCTCGCTGCTGCTGAGGCCGTCCCACCAGGCGTTCCAGCAGGTGAGTCCCTGCTGGGTGGCCGTGCGCTGGTCTCCGCCGGTGTAGGTACCTACCTTCGTCTGCCAGGGTGTGACGTCGTCGAAGGCCGGGGCGAGGGGCTGCTGCGCCGCCTCGACCATGGGCATGAAGCTGTCGAGGGCCTGCTGCAGACGGGCGGCGGCGGCACTGATGGCAGCGGCAACGGGAGCCGGGGAGTCGGGCGACGTGGCGGCGACGGCCTGCTGCTCGGCGGCGAGAAGCTCCTCCTGACCCTGGAAGAGCAGGTCGTCGACGGCGGCGGCGACGGTGAGCAGCGAGTCGATGACCGACTTCTGGCGCAGGGCCGTGAGGGCGGCACGCGTGGCCTGCTCTATGGCCTGGAGGGCGGCCGCGTCGTTGCCGTTCTGGGCGTTGACAAGCTGTAGGAGTTCAGTGTTCAGTGCGGGCAGAGCGGTGTTGTACTGTGTGAACACCTGTGCGCGGCGGCGGGCCTGTCCCACGCCGTCGGCAATGGCCTCCTCGGCGGTGTCGAAGAGCCGGTGCAGCTCGATGTCGGCCATCTGTCCCGTAGCGGCCAGCCAGCGGAAGGCGAGCAGGGCCTCGTCGTTGTTGCCGCTGTTGAAGATGCCCTTGCGGGTGACCCAGTAGGAGCTGTTCTTCAGCGTGAGGCGGTTCTCGTCGGTAGTGCTGCCCTTGGTGCGCACGTCCACCTTGACGTAGTCGCCGAAGTTCTGTCCGGCCATCTGGAAGAGGTAGTCCTGGCCGGGCTCAATGTCGAAGGCGGTCTTCAGCGCTCCGACGTTGTCCTTGCCGTGGTTGGCGAAGGCCTGGAGGAAATAGCCGTCGGTGAGCGACTTGGGGAACCGCTCGAACCAGGGCTGGGAGAGGGGCTGTCCCTGTCCGTTGGTCCAGCCGTAGAGGCCCATTTCGAAGTTTCCGTTGGCGATGATATTGCCGCCGACGTAGCGCGTGCCGGCGTCGGTGGTGACAGCCTCGCCGGCCTCGAGGTCCTCGCTGCTGTAGTAGTCGCGGCCGCTGAAGCTGCGTATGTGGAGGCGGTAGCGTGTGCCCTCGGTGTAGTCAGGGTCGGTGAGGGTGTAGTCGGCCTCGGTGTCCTCGGGGGTGACGGTCTGCCAGGTCTGCCATCCGCCGCCGGGCACCTTGCGGAGCACCTCGATGAGCTGGTTGTACTCGCCGTCGTAGTCGTGGAAGGAGATGGTGGCGGCGGAGGGGCCCGGCGCTGACGCACCGGGAATAGTGGCCGAGGCGAAGGCCAAGGAGGAGGAGGCCGGGGCGGAGGAGGAGGGGCCCGGTGTTGACGCACCGGGAATGGTGGCGGCGGAGGGAACGGTGACGCGGAAGTCGCGGAAACCGCCACGCATGGGCGGCGTGTTGGGCACCTTGCCGTAGCTGGCGTTGTAGCCCATGCCGGTGAGCTGCTTGGAGTACCACTCGCCGGCGGGTGTCAGCTTGCCGTTGGCGTAGAGCTTCGACTTCTCCGCGCCCTCGCTGTTCCAGTAGAAATAGCGCTCTATGTAGCCCCAGTCGTTGAGCTTAGTGCAGATGGTCTTCACGGCCCACTCGTTGTCCCACTTCGTCTTGCCGCTCTCGAAGATGCCGTTGCTGTTCCACGACGCACCCCATATCCACTCTGAAATCCAGATGGGACGCTTGTACTTAGACTGCATGGCGGCGATGCTGCTGAAGGCGTCGACGGTCCAGTAGCAGTGCAGGTCGACGATGTCGCAGCGCCATCCACGGGCGTCGATGCTGTCGAGGAAGGTCTTGATAAAGCCCGAGCCGTCGGCGTAGTCGCTGCCGTCCCACGACGACGGTGAGCAGAGGCGCATACCGGTGCGCATGAGGTTCTGCCAGTTGTCGAGGATGGTGGAAAGGGTCTGTGGACGGTCGTCGGACGAGTTGCGCGGCTCGTTGTTGGTCTTCAGATGGCAGGTCCAGGTGGCCTGTCCGCACTTGGACGACGAGGGGTAGTCCTCGTAGAGATGGTTGGCGACGCACTCGGCGTCGGGGCCCACATCGTAGCCCTCGTCCCAGCCGTAGCAGCTGATGACGTCGAGGGCCTTCAGGGCGCCGGCATCGGTGCTGCTGGCCAGGGCAGCCTTGCCGGCGGTGTTCCACTTGAAGATGCGGTAGGACGAAATCTTGCCGTCGAGAATCTGCGGCAGCGTGGCCATCTCCAGGTCGGCATTGTTGGCAATGAAGCAGCGCTGATAGCCGTAGCCGCTCTTCTGGGTGGCGAAGGTGACCATGTAGCCGCGCTTCAGGCGGAAGGAGCGTATGCGGTTGTTGAGCTTCTGGTCGGTGAGAGTCACCATGTAGCCCCCGTCGTTCTCCAGCCCGAAGTCGCTGCACGCATCGCCCTCGAAGTTCTGGCCGCTGTAGACGGTGAGGGGCTTGTCGGCGGCGGCGTAGGGGAGGATGATGCAGCCGTGGGAACCGTAGAGGCGCACCTGGCAGTTGACGTTGTTGCGCGCCACGGCACCGTTAATCTTCACCCGCGAGGGAAGGATGGAGGCGATGGCCACGGAGGGCTTGACACGCTCGAGGATGAGCACGGCGTGGTCGGTGTTCTGGATGTCAACCAGTCCGCCGTCGGCAAAGGGCGTGTCGGTGTTCACGATGTAGTCCACGTCGTCGGTCAGGGTGACGCTCGCCGTCACCTGACTCACGGTGGTCTTGGTGTTGGCAGCCGAGGCATCGGTCAGGAAGAACTGGGCCAAGGCCAGGAGAATAGTAAGTAGTCGTTTCATTTGAGTTATGTGAGTTTTTTAGTTATTGAGTTTGCGAGTTACTGAGTTTTGCGGGCAAGGGCGCCCGCGCTCCAAGTTATTAAAAAACCCGCTCCCCTACCCTGACACGGTAAGGAAGCGGGCAGAATCCGTTGCGAATGAAGAATGGAGCGTGACGAGACTTACTTCATGGGCAGGTACCAGTTCTTCTCGTCGAGCAGGCTGACCTGTGGATTCTTGTAGGCCAGCTTGGCAGCAAGCCACTGCGAGCCGAAGTTGGGAGCGTAGGTCCCGGCGGCGTTCTTGTGGCGGGCTATACGGGTGAGGTCGCCGAAACGGTTGCCCTCGAAGGCCAGCTCAAGGGCCATCTCGTCGCAGATGATGTCCTCGACGGCGTTGATGGTGTCCTGGAGGGTGGTAGGAGCCGAGAGTTGGATGCTGGGGAACTGGACCTTCAGCTCGTCAAACTTCTTGGCCACGATGCTGTCCATCTGATAGGGCGAGAAAGCACCCTGGGTGTAGTTGACGCCGCGCGAGTGTATGCCCCAGTTCAGGGAGAAGCTCTCCTTGTTCTCGTCGCTGAGGAAGGGTATGGTGGTGCGGAGCATCTGATAAGTGCCGGGCTTGATGTAGCGGCCAGGCACGACCAGGTCGGTGGAGTCACCCTGTATGACGTAGGAGGTGAGGTTTTCGCTGATGCCGTCCTTGAGGATGGCGAAGGCTGCGTCGGGATAGCCCATGCGGTTGATGGCCTCGGCCAGTCGCAGATAGACGGTGGCCGTGCGGTAGATGGGGACATTGGCCGAGCTGAACTTGGTGAGCACGGAGTAGGTCTGGGCTGCATGGGCTGCAGTAGCGGCGGTAGACACCTGGCGCATGGAGGCCATACGGCGCAAATCGCCTATCTCGGCAATGCGCACCTCAGTCTGGGCGTCGGACTGGCCCGCGGGGGGGTAGTAGTACTCCTGACGGTCGGAGAGGGCGACGTAGGAGGGCGAGGGGTCAATCTGCCGCTCGAGCAGGTAGCGGGCATCGGACGAGGCTCCGCCGCCGGTGGTGCTGTAGAAGTCGTAGCCGAAGATGCGGGGAAGGTCGGTGACGACGCCACGCAGACGGTTGGCAGCCAGGGGGATGTAGGTCACGATGTCGCTGGTGGAGGCGGTGCTGAAGATAGAGAGCCAGGAGAAGCCGCCGCTGTAGACGGTGAAGCTGAGCGACGTGGGCAGCCGGTCGCCCAGCAACTCGGAAAAGTCGAACGGGGAGACGTAGGCCTGGCGCACCTGCCACTGGTTGTTGCGCAGGGAGGTGAAGTAGCTGCGGGCGGCCCGCTCGTACTGATGGGTCTCGAGGAAGAGGTCGCCGAGGACGACGTCGACGGGAATCATGGCGTAGCGCGAGGAGATGGTCTTCTCGACGGGGTTGTCGCTGTCGCTACTGTTGAGCACACCGGCCGAGATGTTGCCATAGACGGGCACGGGGGTGCCGCTGTACTTCAGCAGCTCGGGCACGAGGGCGTCGCAGATGCCTTGCAGGTCGCGCTGCTCGGAGACGCTGTTGGCATCGCCGATGGAGACGAGCGGAGTGGTGTAGAAGGGCACGGTGCCATAGTTCTTGCAGAGCTGCAGATAGGCCCAGGCACGGACTGCAAGGGCCTCGGCATATTCGGGAATGGCCACCTTGCGGCTTCCGGTGAGCAGGGTGGTGTCGCGGTGAGCCAGATAGTAGTTGCAGTTATTGATGATGCGGTAGTACTGATAGGCCGAGTCGTACTTGCAGGTGGCGTCGGCGCTGAAGTCGGCCAGCCGGCGCAGGTCGGTGGCTGTGTACTCGTTGGTGGCGGTGAGGTCGCCACGCATCTCGCCCTGCAGTACATACTGGTCGGCCACCTGCTGCAGACCCTTCAGTATGCCGAGAGTGTAGAACATCGAGTCGGTCTTCTCGTCGAGCGACGGGTCGAAAATCTGGCGGTCGCTGTCGGTCTCGAACATGTCAGAGCAGGAGACCCCCACCCAGCCTCCCCCTGCGAGGGGGAGGAGTATATAGACAATAAAATGGAACAACTCCTTTGTCTTATTTAAAATATATCCTTTCATAATCAACTATTTATATAATTAATAATCTAACTACTCCCCTCCCTCGAGGGAGGGGCAGGGGGAAGGGTCTTTAGAGGTTAATCTTCATTCCGAGCGTGAAGGTGCGGCTCTGTGCCACGTTGCCGGCATCTATGCCCTGATAGAGCACGTTGTTGGCTACGGAGAACTCGGGGTCGGCTCCGAGGTAGCGTGTGACGGTGAAGAGGTTGTTGGCCTCTGCCCACACGGCCAGACCGGGCAGCCAGGAGAAGTTCACCGGCACGTCATACTTCAGGCGCAGGGTCTTCAGGCGGAGGTAGGAGCCATTCTCTATCCAACGGTCGCTGAAGCGCGAGTTGCCCATGGGGTCGGCATAGCTGATGCGCGGCATGTCGGTCTGCTGCCCTTCCGTGCGCCAGCGGTTTGTCATGGCCGTGGTCTGGTTGTAGAAGTTGTTGCCACCCTCGAGGATGCTGCGCTGGTAATTGTAGACATCGTTGCCCAAGGAGTAATTGAACCCGACGTGGAGCGTCAGGCGCTTGTAGGTAAGCGTTGCGAAGATATTGCCGTAGATGTCGGGGTTGGGGTCGCCGATGATGGTACGGTCGGCAGCGCCTATCTCACCATCGCCGTTGATGTCGACGAAGTGCATGTCGCCGGCGTGGAAGTACTGCTTGGCCCCCGTCTCGTCGATGAGGTAGAGGTAGGGGTCTTGGCCGTTGGCAGCAGAAGCGGCCTCGGCATCGGAGGCGAAGACGCCCTGGGTCTTGTAGCCATAGAACACGCCTACGGGCTGACCGACGATGGTGGCGATGTTGTCTGCGCCATAGATGGACGAGGTGTAGCCCTGTGCCGACTGCTGGCCGTCGAGCCAGATGCGGCTGTCGTTGGGCAGGGACTTCACCTTATTCTTATAGTGGCCCACGGAGGCGCCCACCTCGAGCGTGACGTTACGGCTGACGACAGGCTTGGCGGTGAGGGTCAGCTCGAAACCGGTGTTGGAGAGCGAACCGCCATTGCTCCAGTAGTTGTTGATGCCGGCAACGGGGTTGTCGAAGCTCTTCAAGGTCAGGAGGTTGGACGTGTGGTGCCAGAAGAAGTTGAAGTCGAGGCCCACGCGGTTGTCGATCAGGAAGCTCTTAAGTCCGACGTTGAACTTGTTGGCGCGCTCCCACGTGATTTCCTCGTTTCCGATGTTGTTGAGCTGTGCCGCGGTAGACCTGTAGAGGTATTTGGACACTCCGAAGGAGGTGCGGGCGGCATAGTTGTTGATGTCGTCATTGCCGCTGAGGTCCCATCCACCCCTGACGAGCAGGTAGTTGACGAGGCGCGGCGACGAAGCGGTGAGACGCTGGAACCACTTCTCGTTGGTGACCACCCATCCCAGCTGGACGCTTGGGAAGAGTCCCCACTGCACGCCGGCAAGCTTCAATCCGCCCTTGGCCTCCTTACCAAAGCGGCTGCTGGTCTCCATGGCGAGCGATGCCTGGAGGAAATAGCGGTTGCGCCAGTTGTAGTCGGCATTGGCATACCACGCCATGCTGCGCCAGGAGTCGTCGGCGCCCGTGGCCTCGATGAAGTCCATGTTGGCCGAGATGTTGGGCGTCTTGTCGTTGGCAGCGGTGGAATACTGTCCCTGCGGCTCGTTGTCGTCGTAGGCAAAGGACGTGAAGCGCATACCGCCGAAGAGATTGAGCGTGGAGCGCTCGGTCTTCAGGCTCCAATTAAGGCGGGTGTCGGAAGAGATGCCCGTCTCCTTGGAGAACATAGACATGGAGAGGTTCTGCACACGGCCTACTCCGTCGATGAGGAACGTGGGCATACCGTCAGTAGGACGATAGTAGCGCTGGGAGATACGGTCGAGCGTGTAGCTGAAGGTCTCGCTGAGCGACAGGTTGTCGCTGAAGTCATAGCGCGGGGCGATGACGGCGTTGAAGTGGGTCATCTCGGCCCGGTTCTTGTTGATGGCCGAGCCGTTGGCCAGGAGTGCCGTGGGATTGCCCAGCGTAAGGTCCTCGTTAAGGACGGTCAGGAAGTCGTCGGCCTCGGCAAGCGTCGACGAGAGCCGGCCCGTCACATTATTATAAGTATAGGGATTGAGGAACGGGGCCTTGATGAGCGCCAGCAGCGTTGGCGAGGCAACGGGGGCGGAGGTGAAGCTCTCGGGGGTACCGTTGTCGAACACGTCGCGGTTGACCTTGGTGTAGCTCATGTCGAAGCGCGTGGTGAGCCGCTTGATGACGTTGATGTCGGTGTTGAACCGCACGTTGAGGCGGTCGAAGCCATTCTTACGAGCCGTGCTCTGCGCGTCGGTGTAGCCGAGCGAGAGGTTGTACATACCGACGTTGTCGCCACCCTGGACGTTGATGCTGTAGTTCTGCGTCATGGCGGTGTGGTAGACCTCGCGGCTCCAGTCGGTCTCGTTGTGGAACTTGGTGTAATAGTATTTCTGAGGGTCGTCCACCAGGAACTTGAAGGCATTGGCGTCGGTGAACTCATTGATTCCGGGATAGGAGCCAAGCATCTCAGAGGCGTAGAGGCGGTACTGGGCCGCATCCATCACCGTGGGCAGTTCGGGCTTGAGCACCACGCCCACGCCGATGTTGGCATCGATGCGCGTAGCCATGGAGCGTCCGCGCTTCGTCTCGATGAGGATAACGCCGTTGCCACCCTTCGCTCCGTAGAGAGCGGTGGCGTTTTTCAGGACGGTGACCTTCTCGATGTCCTCGGGGTTGATGTTGAGCATGAGGTTGTTGTAGTCGCCATAGTGCAGGGCAGTGCGTGTCTGCTGCATGTCCTGAATGACGCCGTCGACGACGATAAGCGGCTGCGCATTGGCCGTCAGCGAGTTGAGGCCACGCACGAACATGGCTGCACCATATCCGGGACCCCCGCTGCGCGTGATGGCTCGCACATCGGCACCCAGGTCGCTCTCAATGTCGGTCTCGATGGAGAGCGACGTGGTCTTTCGCATGGTTGCCGTAGCGGCGGCAGCGACAGTGGTTCCCTTGTCATACATGGACCGGAACTTGTCGGGGAGCAACTGGATGTTCAGGGCCGAGCCCTCGCCAATGGGAACCTGCAGTGGGAGGTATTCGGGTGCATAGACATAGAGAACGGTGGCTGCCGTGGGCACCTTGATGGTGAATGTGCCGTCCTCGCCCGTCATGGCGGTGTAGCTGTCGTAGCCCAGGGCCTGGACCATGATACCGGCCAGCGGGGCCTTGGAAGCCGCATCGACACACGTTCCGCTTACCTCGACGGTGGGATACGCGGGAGCCTTCTTCACAGGCTGCTTTCTCTCCACTTGTGTCTCTTCTTCATCGTCCTGGGCCATGGCGCTGGAACTGAACGACAGAGATAAAATAACAAATAATAAACTTATCCTCATATTCGTGTTATTCGTATGATTCGTGTTAAGATGATTTATTGGAGTTAGAAGTGAGGAGTTAGGAGTTGGGAGTTAGGAGTTAGGAGTTGGGCGTTGGGAGTTAACTCCTAACTCCTCACTCTTAACTCCTAACTAAGACAGGGTCTTCACTCATGGTCGTACTTGTAGCCGGGATGCTCCTTGATGTGTTCGTCAAGCTCCTTTGGCCGGAGTATGATGCAGTCTATGCGAAGTGTGCGGTCGTACTGACTTGACAGTGCGTTGGTCACATTGCTGCGGAAGCGCATGTAGGGATAGTAGCGGCCCGTCTCTACGAAGGCTACGGGGAAGGTGAATTCACCGATGTAGATCGTGTCGATGCGCGTGGGGTCGTTCTGGAAGTAGTTATTGCCGGCGGCAGTATTGCGCATACGCTTCTCCTGGCTCTTGCCCTTGGCGTCGGCATAGCCTATGTCCACGACCATGCGGCTGGGCAGGCTGACGGCGTTAGCATTGGTGATATTGGCCGGCACGAACACGGCGTAGACATTGTAGGTGGCAGAGCGCACACCCGAGAGGTAGAAGTCTACCTCGGGATTGGTGTTGGAGGCGCTGGGCTGCACCTGCAGGTAGCGTCCGTTCGAAATCTTGCCTGTGATGGCGGGGTTCTTTGCCGTCTCGGAGACACGCACGCTGACGGGCTCGCCAGCGGTATTGAAATGGTTGGCCACCAGGGTGCCCTCAGCCTCCTGGTGAAGTTCGGGGTTCCACGATGTCCAAGGACGCATACGCAGGCTGTCGGTCACCCACACCGCACCGTTGCTCTTGTCCACACGACGGGCGTTCTCGAAGAGCTGGGCGGCATCGTCGGCATAGACCTTTGACATGGTAGTGCTCACGAGGGAGTCGCACTGCAGCCGCTGTCCAGAGGCCAGCATGCTGAGGCGGGAGTTGTCGTAGAGGTTGTTGTTGTAGAAGAGGTCACGCAGCAGCATGACGTTCACCAGCGAGTCCTGCAGACGGGCTGCATCCTTCAGCGTCACGACGGTGACCTTCTTCTCGCCGACGGTGGTGGAGGTGTTCTCCATGAACTCAAACTGAGGCACATAGTTATAGAGTGCCTTGATTTGTGCGCGCGCCTTGCTCCAGGCCTCGTTGGTGGGCAGAATCATGGTGTAGTTGCTGTCCTCGCGGTTAATATAGGCCTGGTTGAGGGTATAGAGTTCGTTGTGCTCGTAGAACACCGAGTCGAGGTAAGTCTGCTCACCACCCACCACAGGTCCCGGCACGCTCTTCTGCTCATTGAGCTCACGGCTGTCGAAGCTGTGGAAAAAGTCGCTGATGGAGTCGATGGGGTAGGCCGCGTCAGGAAGCGACTCATAGATGTTGGGCAGGAAGGGAATCTTTCCCTTCAGCGCGTGTATCGTACCGTTCTTTGCAGCCAGATTGGCCTCGCTGACCTCGACACCCTGCATCTGGTAGGTACCGTTGCCCCGGAAGTTCATCATCTTCTCGTTAAGCATGTAGATATTCTCCTCGACGGAGCCCGATGCCGGATAGTTGCTGCGCGCGATGTGGTTCTGAACGAACTGGCGGAGCATACGGTCACTGCTCTCGCCGCGAAGGGCGTCGTAATCGAAGGTGCCGTCAAGGGGAGCCCACACAGTGTACGTCTGCGAGGCAGAGAGCACAGCGTCGTAACCCGTCTGACGGAGCAGGTCAGCAAACTGCGACATCTGCCCGTTACCCTCAATGTTCTGCCACAGCGTCCGCTGCTGCGTGGCCGTCACCTGCGTGTCAGCGTCGAAGTGATCGTCCCAGTCAGAACAGGAAGAAGTGATAAGTGATAAGTGATAAGTGATAAGTGCTGCGCACAGCACACTCGTCACGTTCTTGTTTATCTTAGTAATCATTATGTTGGAGTTAAAAGTTTAAATTATGAGTTAAAGCCCCACCCCCGGCCCCTCCCGCGGGGGGGAGGGGAGTAGTTACCCCTTTTCTCCGGCATCTCCGCCGCTGCCACTATTCCCGGTGCGTCAGCACCGGGTCCCCTCGCCGCGGGAGGGTCTGCTGGGGGGGGAGGGTCTGCTAATACATATCTTCAGCATAGATGGTATTGTTGTAGACATTCTCGGGACAGAACTCGATATAGTCGAGGTGGAACTGTGCCCCCGTGTTATCAGGCAATACAGTCTTGAATCGCAGCCAGTATTCTCCCTGCTCAAAACTCTGCTTGGCAATGATGCGCCGCAGGTCTTCACGGTTGGAGCGCGCCACGGTCGAGCCGCCCGGGCCAAGGGTGTAGTAGAGCGGCCCACGCATATAGCCGAGGTTGTGCATGTTGTTGTCGCTCTCCACCCCGCGGTCGTCGGTAACGGTCCACAGACACCATCCCGTCCGCGTGTCGGGCGTACCGTCGCTGTTGTTCGCAGGGACGAAGCGCATGTCCAGCGGTATGTCGAGCGCCTCCATCGCCGTCTGGTCATTGCTGCGCCCGAGATAGAACTGCAGCATACCTCGCGCTCCGTTGGCCGTGTAGCCAATGCGCAGCTCGTAGGTGCCGTCGGGCACGGGCGGCAGACGCATGGCGAAATCGTAGGCACCCACACAGAGGAACTCGTCGCCCTCGTAGTTGGACCAGGCACCGTCGTCGGGTGCAAGGTAGCGCAGCTGCGTGTCGTCGCCGTTATACACCGTGAGGTGGTCGAAATAGTTGCTGGGGAAACGCACACGGCTGAATTCTCCACCGTCCACGTGGGCCTTGATTTCCGCAACCCTCATGCCGCGAATGCCGTTCGACATCATCTCGCCCAGCAGCGAGGTGTCGTCGAAGCGCAGACGCTCGTTCAGCGCCCCCTGCGGCACATCGGCATTGTAGACCAAGAGTCCCTTCAACGGATGGATATAGCCATTGGCGGCGGCCACCTGGCTGTTCTGACCCTCCAGCTCCACGCCCTCGAAGAGCACGGCGTGCATGGCATTCGTTCCCAGCTCGGCCACACGGTCGGTGAGCGAACCGTTGGCCGTCCAGCGGTTAAGGAGTCGCTTGCCGCTGTTGCGTGTCAGCTTGATCAGGGTGTAAGGCAGCATGGTCTCGTAATATTCGCAGAGCGTCACCTTCGACACCTGGTTGTAGTCATAGACAAGCTTGTTCCAGGGCACCTTGTACTGCACCAGGTGATAGCGCACAAACATGTTGAGCGTGTTCCAGGGGTTTTCGTAGTCACTGCCCGTGCTGATGCTGATTTTATTGTTGCGGGCATAGTCATACCATCCGCTGCCGACCTCTGCACAGGCGCCATACTGCTTTGCGGCGTAGGCCGCCATATCGTCGATGTTGTTGATGCCATTGGCCTTGAACACCTCGTCGGTTTCGGCGAAGACGGTGTAGCCCAACTCGCACTTCTCGGGCACCCAGTAGGTGGTCTCGTTGGTCACCTCCCTGATGTCGGTCTTTTGCTGAAGCGTGAGCGAGTCGGCCAGTCCCGTGACCTTCAACGCCTGCGAGAAGAGGGTGAAGAGGTCGGGGTGGCTCTCCATCTCGCCCGACACGAGGAGGTTGGAGCGCGTGATGACGTGGTTAATCTCGTGGAGTACGCCGTTCTCGAGCTCATTGTCCATACTGGTGACGAGGGCGGCGCGGCTGATGACGACCTGACCCGAGATGGAGTCGATGCTGGTGTTGATGTCACGTCCCAGCAGCGTCTTGATGGTCATGCCGTTGCCCATGTTCACGCCGAGCACCTTGGTGTTGAGCAGGTGGAAGAGCGCAATGTCTTGGCAAAGCGAGTCGGTGAGACCTTCCAGCCCACGGGCCGTCATGCCGTTGTGGGGCAGGTCCTTGTTCGTCTCGTCGGCATAGAGACTGTCTATGTACTGCGTCACGGCATCATTGTTCGGCGCAAAACAGGTGTAGGTGCCGTAGGCCGAAAGTATCTTGTCGTAACCTATACGCCCCAGGATGTAGTTGAAGGAGCTGAACTGCTCGCTGCGGTTGGCGAGATAGTCCTCGATGGTCTCTCCGGTGAAGGTGTAGAGGTTGGACTCGTCGATGTCCTCCTTACACGCGGTGAAGGCGGTGAGGACTACGGCGGAGATGAGGATCTTTATGCTTTTGGTAATCATACTTATTACTTCTTACTTATTACTTCTTACTTCTCAGTTCTTTGAGGTGCTCTTCTCCTGCACGTACACGGGATTCTGCCGGAGGAGGCTATTCACCTTGGTTTCACTTTCCAGGATGGGCCAGTAGAGGTATGGCTCTGACTTCATCTTGTAGCTGACGGCATCGCCCTCTCCGCCTTCGCCATATTTTCGTATGACGAACTTAAGCATCTGCGGGTATAGCTCGGGCCAGTCATTGGCGTCGGCCAGGAGCTGGTTGATGTTGACTCCCTGCATGTGGCGGTAGCTGAACCTGACGAGGTCGAACCAGCGTTTGCCCTCGAAGCAGAGCTCGCGCTCACGCTCGGCAAGTACGAGCAGCTCGATGCCGCTTTTGGTGTTATAGTCTTCAAACTTCAGGGTGTCCTTGGCGCTCATAATCATGGAGCGCTTGTTCACGGCCTGCACGAGGTCGAAGGCCTGGCGCAGCGATTCCTGGTCGTCGTTGCTGGCGGAGAGTGCCTCCAGGGCCTCGGCCTTCATGAGCATGAGGTCGGTAAGGCGGTAGACAATCCAGTTCTGGCGGAACTCCTCGAAGGCACGCGAGTTGGTCTTCGAGTCGCCGGTGGTGCGTGAGAGGATGTCGGTAATGACTCCGGTGGTGATCATCTTGCGCACGCTCAGCTGCTGGGCCTCCTCGTTGTTGGCCTCGTAGACATTGTTCCAGAAGCGGTAGTCGTTGCGCGAAAGGTAGACCTTCTGTCCCTGAGTGGTGTTGGCGTTTTCGGCCACGGTGTTGAATATCTGTGAGGCCATGAGGATGGACGTGGTCTTGTGGTCGTCCTTGGTTCCCGACTGGTAGTAGTAGTTCTCGAGGGTGGTGTTGGAGTTGTTCTTGCCGTTGTACTGCCACTCGAGGATGCTCTCGTGGGCGTTGCCCTGGTTGGTATTGAAAATGGTGGAAAAGGCCAGGGCTCCGTTTTCCAGATGATATTTGTCTGACGGGGTGCTGCTGCTCACGCCGGCGTTATGATTCTGGTTGTAGTAGTCGTCCTTGGCGTCCACCACCTTGTCCACATAGTTGATGACCTGCTGGTAGTCGCTGTTGCTGTGGGTCATAGATGCCCGCCACAGGTAGATGTCGGCAAGGATGGCATCGACGGCGTCGCGGGTGATGTAGCCCCAGTTGCGCCAGTCGTTATAGCCGTATGCACCCGACTTCATGACATACTGCTCGGCCTCGACGAGGTCGTCGATGCACTGCTGGAGCACCACGCCGGGAGCGCTCTGGGCGACGGCCATGGACTGGCTGTCGTCCTCGTAGGCCTGCTCCGTGAAGGGCACGTCGCGGAAGGCGCGCACAAGGTAGAAATAGCAGAGCGAGCGCAGTGCCAACATCTGGGCGCGCACGGTCTGATAGTCGCCCTCGGTGAACTCGGGGTCCTCGGCCATGACGTCGGTGGCATGGTTGAGAACGATGTTGCAGTTGTTGATGACCTTATAGAACGAGGCCCAGGAGCTGAAGCGGTTGGTGGGCAGCAGGTTAACGGCGCTGATGTTGTCGAGCGTGTAGTCGCTGTAGTCGGTGAGCTTCACAAGCTCGTCGCTGCGGTAGGCTCCCCAAATGATGGCGCGCTCCTGGTTTTCACCGCTGAGCATACTCAGGTAGCACCCGTTGACCATCTCGTCGACGTCGGCCTTCTTCTTCCAGAAGTCGGTACCTACGGTGCGGTCGGTGGGATAGATGGTGAGGAAGTCGGTGCAGGAGGAAACGAGAAATGAGAAATGGGCAATGAGAAATGCTGCGCATACCACTCGCCATTTCACTATTTGACGGTTTGACGATTGTACCATATTATTATATTTCTTTTTACGATTTGACGATTTGCGATTATACCATTTCACGGGGTCAGAAGCCTACCTGGATGTTGAATGTCATTGACTTAGAGCGTGGCGTCTGCGAGTTGTCGTAGGCTATGCCCCAGGAGCCGGGTGCGTGCTCGGGGTCGGTGCCGCTATAGTTGCTCCAGACGAAGAGGTTCTGGCCGGAGAGGCTCAGCGTGAGACGGCGAAGGCCGAGGGGCTTGAGCATCTTCTGCTTGAAGGAGTAGGAGAGCTGGATGTAGCTCATGCGCACGAAGGAGGCGTCCTCGACGTAGCGGTCGCTGCCCAGCCAGTTGTAGCCGGTGTCGTACATGGCACGCGGCATCTCGGTGACGTCGCCGTTCTTGCGCCAGCGCCAGTTCACGGCCGAGCTCTGGTTGAAGGCATTGTACATCTCCTCGAGTCCCATCTTGGCCTTGTTCACAATCTTGATGCCCTGACGGTAGGAGAAGCTGGTCTTGAGCGACCAGTCGTCGTACTGCAGGTTGAAGCCGAAGCCTCCGTTGAGATGGGGGTTGGAGTTGCCGAGGTAGACAATGTCGAGCGAGTTGATCTGTCCGTCGTTGTTGATGTCTTCGTAGATGGCATCGCCGCCCTGGAACTTATAGGAAGAGGAGCCGCTGTTGTTGTTGAAGTTATAGACCATGCGAATGGGCATTCCCTTGGAGTCCATCATGACGTGGCCCTCATTGTCGATAGCAATCGGCGCCGTCTTTCCAGAGGCGAGGAAGGTGTTGTTGATATAGTCGCGGAACTGCTCGGCGGTCCAGTTGTTACGGTTCTTCATGTTGGCCAGGTACTCGTAGGTGTACTGGTAGACACCCTTGTAGCGCAGGCCGTAGATAGAGCCGAGGGGGTTGCCCTTCTGGATGCGGTTGAGCCAGGTGCCGCGGCTGTCACTGCTCCACTCGCTGTTGATGCTTTGGAGCGTGCTTTCGTCCATGTCGACAATCTCGTTGAAGTTCTGCGAGATGTTGAAGTTGGCGCTGAGCGAGAACTTGCCGATGCGGACGAGCTTGTTGAGGCTGACGTTGAGTTCCCATCCGCGGTTGGTCATTTCGCCCACGTTGGCCCATGCCAGCGAGTAGAATCCGGCTGTGGAGGGAATGCGCACGCCCGACATAAGCAGGTCTTTGGTGCGCTTGAAGTAGTAGTTGAAGTCGCCGGTGATGCGGTCGTCGAGGAATCCGAAGTCACCACCAATATTATACTGTGTGGTGCGCTCCCACTTCAGCTGGTTGAGCTGCAGGCCCTCGAGATAGGTGACGCTCTTGGTGTCGGCAATGCTTCCGTAGACACCGCTGGTGTTGTATTTGGCATACTGCAGGTACTGCGAGCCGGGCTGACGTCCGACGATACCCCACGAGGGACGGAAGGAGAGCATGGAGAGCCACTTCTTAGACCACTGCATGAAGGGTTCGTCGCTGATGTTCCATCGGGCGGAGACGCCGGGGAACCAACCCCACTTCTTAGAGTCGCCGAACTTGGTGGTACCGTCGGCACGCATGGAGAAGTCGATGGCATAGCGCGACTTGTAGGAGAAGTGGCCCGAATAGGTGCCCGACATGGAGCGCCACTGGCCGTTGGCGGTGCTCATGGTTTCGAGCTGCGTGTCGACGGTGGGCGACGTGACGGTGTTGGGCGCGTTCTTGTTGGCCACGGTCTGGCTGTTGTCGTTGCCGCTGGTCATCTCCCAACGGGCAAGCATGGTGGCATAGAAGTCCTCGTTGTTGAAATGAGGATTGAGCGTCAGCGTGTGACGGGTGGTGAAGGCGAGCGAGTTATAGTCGTAGACCTGCGAGCGGTTGTAGTTGTCGTTCTGCCATCCGTCGGTAGCGAGAGAGCCGGGCAAGTGCTTGGGCTCGCTCTTCGAGAAGATGTCCATGTAGACGAGTCCGGAATAGTTGAGCTGCGTCTTGCTGTCGTCCTTGCCCAAAAGGTAGTAGTCGATGCGCATTTCGGGCGAGATGCGGTAAGTGTGCTCTTTTCGCCATGCCAGCTCGGCAATGGCCACGGGGTTGCCCTGGCTACGGATGCTACCCAGCTGTTTCGACGAGGTGCCCGGTGCCGAAGAGCCGGCCTCATTGCTGGCACCCTCGGGCAGCATGATATAGAACTCGCCAGTGTCGGAGCCGTCGGCGTTCTGACGGTAGACGCTCATGTTGGGGGCCATCTTCTGGGCCCGGCCGAGGATATTGTCGTCGTAGTTACGGTTATTGCTGGTATAGGTGAGGGGGAAGGTAGTGCGGAAGGTGATGCGGTCGGAGACGAAGTAGTCGAGTGCGAGCTTGGTGGAGAAGCGGTCGAGCGTCTGCTTGATGATGGTACCGTTCTGGTGGTCGTAGCCCGCCGAGACGCGGAAGTTAGCCTTCTCGCCACCACCGGTGATGGTGATGTAGTGGTACTGCGAGATGCCTACCTGCTGCACCTGGTCTACCCAGTCGGTGTTGTTGTTCCAGTTCTCGAACTCGGCCCACGAGCGGTTGTAGTTTATCTCGTTGATGTTGGTCGTGGCCGATGCTGCCTGAGCGGGGTTGTAATACATCTCCTTGAGCATCATGGTGTAGTCGTCGCCGCTGAGCAGGTTGTAGCCCTTTGGCTGCCACGAGGCCTGCAGGCGCAGGGAGTAGTCTACGCGCGTGGCTCCACGGGCACCGCGCTTGGTGCGTATGGAGATAACGCCGTTAGCACCGCGCGAACCCCAGATGGCGGTGGCAGCGGCATCCTTGAGCACGTCGATGGCCTCGATATCGGAGGGGTTGACGGAGAGCAGCGAGGCGTAGGTCTCCTCGTTGGCGTTCTGGAAGTCGAAGTTCTCATCGGGGTTGTCGAAGATATTACCGTCGACGACGATGAGGGGCTCTGCACTTCCGTTGATACTGGTTACACCGCGCAGTCGCATGGAGGTTCCAGCACCGAGGTTACCCGAGTTGGCCACGATGTCCAGACCGGCAATCTGACCCTGCAGGGCTTCGTCGGCCGAGGTGAAGGCAAGACCCTCTACCTGGGCCATGTTGAACGTCTGAGCTGCGACGGAGACCTCGCGCTCGGGGATGGCGAGTCCGCCGTTGTTGAACTTCTTCTTTGCCGTGACGGTGACTTCCTTAATCTGTGTGGCATCCTGCAGCTTGACGTTGAAGGATGTCCGTGTGCCGATGGGCAGGGTGACGGTCTTGTAGCCCACGTAGCTCACGCGAAGCTTGTTTTTCGTGTTCTTGACAGACATGGTGAAGTTGCCGTTGAAATCGGTCTGCGCATTGGACACGATACGATTGTTGGCGTCTATCTCTACAACGTTGCACATCATCACGGGACCCATATCGTCAGTGACGGTTCCCGACACACGGGCTGTCTGTGCCAGCGCCGCCAGAGAGGAACAACAAAGGAGCAATATACTTATGAGGATTCTCATTTTCATTTTCGATTTACGGATTTTCGATTTTCGATTTATTGAGTAAGGACACTTGCAAAGCAAAAACTCCTCTGCTACTCGCTAATAATCGGGTCATAGCGCCGGTATAGCTTGAGGTCGTAGGCACGACGGTAGGCAGCGAGCTTCTGACGAGCGTTGCTGCCAGTCCAAAGCGCGTCATAACGGTCGGTGTCGCTATGGGTGGAGAGTGGTGTGCTGACTTGGTGGACAACGGCGAAGGAGGAGGTGTTGATGGTGTGGGTGTTCTTGTTGAGCACGTAGTCGCGCGCCATCTGGTTGACCACCTTCGTGGTGCTGGCCGCATCAATCTCTATCTGCTGGCCTCGCTTGTCGGTAACGACGATGCGCCCGCCCCCTCCACTGACATTGAGCTTCACGCGTATACCGAGGGTGTCGCTGCACGCCGTGGGATAGGTGCCGGCATCGATGACATTGTCGGCATAGACGCTGTTGTCCTGGAAGTGGTAGCGTATGAAGGCATTGATTTCCTCGACCATGGCGAGGGCCTTGTCGCGGGCTGCCTGCACTTCCTCACTGACGGCTCCGGCGGCACGCTGCTCCTCGAGCAGGTCGTTGTACTGGTCGTAGAGCACCTTGATGTCGCTCCAGCGGGGCAGACCGCGGTCGTAGGCTGCCTGCATGGCGGTGTTGTCGGGTGCATAGACGGTGTAGTTGTAGGAGTTGAAGTAGTTCACGTTGTCGGTGAGTCCGCCCTTTGCCGCGAAGGTATGGTAAGCATCCATACGTTTCTTGTTCGTCACGGTGTTCACCTCGGCCAGTTTGTCGCTGGCAAATCCCATGATGTCGTCCATGTCGAAGTCGCTGCACAGGGCGAGGAACTCGGAGAAGCGCGTGCTGTCAGACTGGAGCACGGCAAGAACGGACTGCTGGGGCGCCTGTATCACGCGGGCTATGGCGTAGGCCGTTCCGTTCTTCTGGTTATAGACCTGGGTGATGTTGGAGACTGGTAACTGAGAGGTCGAGGAGTTGGCGAGCTGTGCGCCGCTGGCGACGGTCTCGTTGGCGAAGTAAATCTCTCCGCCGTGCTTGGTCTTGTAATAGCGGTTGGTGCCCAGTCGCGCTCCCTTTGGCAGCACGATGGTGTGGTAGTTAAGAATATCGGTGAGCTGCGAGCGGAAGCTGGCCGTAGGCACCATGCCGATGGAGTCGCCCACCTGGCCGGTCACAGGGTCGTACTTCCACTGCGAGCAGTAGACGTAGGGTGAGCGCGGCGTGTAGTAGAACTTCAAGGCCCTGGGCTGGTCTTCGCCCAGGTATGTCGGGTCGACGTAGAAGCGCTGGAAGGCGTCGTCGGTGGGAATGAAGAAGGCGTAGTTGGCGCTCATGGCCAGCAGGTAGGCGTAGTAGTTGAGGCCCAGTCCCAAAGGTGTGGAGGAGGCGTTGCCGTCGTGTACGGCCACGTTCATCACGCGCATGTTGCTGCTCAGCGTCACGGGGGCCGAGACGGCAATCAGCGAGGGCGGCGCAAACATCTTGTTGAGCATATAGGCGACGCCGTTGTTGGCAATCTTCACATCGTAAGTGCCGTCGCTGTTGCGGTTAATGACGTCCAAGGAGAGCCCCATGGGGTCGCTGGCCTCGTCCATGACGTGTCCGAACTTGGAGGGCACGGTGCCCACGAAGGAGGTTTGCATGAGGTTGTTCACCAGCTGCTGCACGTTCTGCAGGGGTATGGAGTCGATGTTCTCTGCCAGGTGTTCGGCCGTGTTGGGCTGCTTGCCGAAGGTGTTGATGAGGAACTCTCCCTCTCCTCCCGGCAGGAAATAGTTGCGAAGGGCTTCGTCGGTGGGCACGAAGATGGCGGCGATGTCGGTGCTGGCACTGGCGGTGCTGTTCTGTCCGAAAGTGTTCCATCCCGGGTCAAACTTCAGCTTGTACTGTGCGGGTGTGCCGTTGGGGTCGTTTGAGAGTGCCGCCTGCCCCTGCGACAGCTCGCTCATATAGCGCTTCTGGAAGATACTGTCTATCTGTTCCAGTCCGTTGGCCTGGGCGTAGTCATTATAGTTGCTGGTAGTGGCAGCGTTGTAATAAGGAGCCGAGAAGCGGTCCACCATGCGGCTGAAGAGTTTGCTCTCCCCACTGGTGCGAATGACCTCTGCCAGGTTTCCCGGCGGCAGCAGCACGTCCTGCATCTGGTGGATATAGCCGTTCTTGCAGGTCACGTCGGCATGGATGATTTTGTTGCGGAAGATGTAGGCCGAGTGCTTTTCGGCATCGTAGGGCGAACCGGTGAGCACCTCGAAGTCGCTGATGCCTCCAGCGGAAGCTACCTGGGTGGAGATGTTGTTGGCCGTCATCTGCTCTTCGGTGAAGTGTACCATCATGGGCCTGGTAGCATCCATCACGAAGTGTATGCCCTTGTCGGCATACTTGGCCCAGTAGCTGTTGTTCTGAGGCATCTGGGCGATGCCCCGTATATGGGTGATTGTATCTATGACGCTGGCACCGGTGGTGTGCTTCAGGGCTTGTCCCTGCGTGACGGCGGTGCTACCGTTGCTGATGTTCGAGAGCATCTCCACGAGGAGCGCGTTGTCGAGCATGGAGCCGTAGAGCAGCTGCCGCTTCATGGCCGGTGTAAGGTCTTCGTACTTAGAGACACCCCACGTGTTGTTCTGGAAGAACCGTGTGAAGGCTTCATCGTTGGCAGGGAACACGGTCTTGGAGCCAGTCTTCCCCAGCGTTTCGGCGTAGCCCAGGTCGTCGATGAGGCGTACATAGTTTTTAAAGGTTCCCTCGAGCACCTCTCCCGCCTCGCTGTTCAGGCCCTGCGGACTGTTGAGGGCCTCGTAGATACTGCCTCCGAGCCATGCGGGGTAGTTGCCCTCGTCGTCCAGGTCATAGTCGTCGCTACAGGCAGTGACACCGCTGAGGGCGAAGGCTGCCATAGAGGCAAACAGCGTCTCACGTGCCAAACAAAGATAATGTCTATTCATAAGGAAAAGATTTCTACAACAGATTATGCTGATTATATGGTTTCGTTTTATTCATGTAGTGCATGTAGCACCCGTGTGTGTGTTCACATCTTTATATAATATAGTGAAGCCCGCATAGCTTTCGTTAGTTTCTCGTTCGGGGCCGGCGCGTTTAGGCCAGCGTGTGGGTAGAGGAGGTGAGATTCAGAAATCTGACGCTCAAATCTCTCTATATATTTAAAAGATGAAGGCGGATTCCAGCATAGCTTTTCCGGTTTTCCGAAATTAAGACTATTCTATGGAATCCGCCTTCATTCTTCAGTTTTCAGTCTAAAGGTTCGTATTAGAAGTTAGCTTTTCTGGCGTTAGCAGCCATGATAGAGATAACGTTGGAGATGTCAGCCACGTCTACTGCACCGTCGCCGTTGACGTCGGCTGCGGGATTTGCCTCACCCGTAGCCATGACGGTGATGATGTTCGAGATGTCGGCCACGTCGACAGCGCCGTCGCCGTTGACGTCACCCGGCTTAGCAGTGGAGAGCGGTCCGGGCCATCCCTCATTGTCGCCCAGCTGGACAAGTGTGAGGGTCCATCCACCGACGCTGTACCAGTTGCCGGCGAACACCTTCTCAGTCTGGAGTGCCTCGCTACCGGTAGCAGTACCGATGAGCAGCTGGTGGTTGCTGACAGTTGCAGAGAGCTCCTGATGCTGGAATCCGCGTCCGTTGCCATTGTTGGCGCTGTAGATGCTGGAGTAGTAGGCGTAGGTAGGATCGTCCTCTGCGAGTCCGCCCTCAATCTTCTCCTTAGCCTCCTCCCAGATGGGGCCGTGAGTGTCGCTGGCCACCTGCTCGGCGCCCTCGGCGTCAATCCAGGTGTTCATGGGAATCTCGGTGAAAGCCTTCTCGCCGTCCTCAGCGGGAGCGGTGAACACGTAGGCACCCTCGGCTGGTGTGCGGGTATAGACACCCACATTGTAGGTTCCGTTGGGCAGACCCGTGACAAGCTGCGTAGCGATATAGCCATTCAGTCCACTGCCGTTATAGCTGTCGAAGTAGCGTGTGCCGCTGCCGTCGAACCACTGTCCGCTGGCAGTGTTGTTGTTACCGGTACCCTTCTCGATAGTCCAACCGTCCTCAGCCTCGGCATTAGGATTCTTGATGAAGGCGGTGTAGTCGGTAGCGCCCTCGGTCTCCCAGATAAGCTGCTTGTTGGCGTCGAAGACGACGGCCTTCAGCTCGGCGATGAATCCGTTAACGGTGTCAGCGTCCTTCACCTCGCTCATGAGGGCAGCCTTCTGCTGGGCCATGAGTGCCTCGATGCTGCTCTTAGCTGTGCCCTCAGAGGCGGCAGCCACTTCAGCGGCATTGTTGTAGGCAGCGACATAGTTGAGGTAGTTCTTCAGGAGGTTGACGCGGGCGTCAATCTCGGTGTAGGTAGCCTCCGAACCGGTGAGCCACTCGATGGTCTTCTCGTAGGCGAACTGCACGATCTCCTTGGCAGCGCCATACTCCTCGCCGTTCAGTGCAGTGGCCACGGTGGGCAGGGTCTTGCCGTCCATCATGTACTCCTCGTACTTAGCCTCACTGGCCTTAGCCGTTTCCATGGCCTCGCCGAGAGCGGTGAGCGTGGTGAGGTCGGCGCTGTTGGCAGCATTGGCAGCAGCCTCGAGGGCGGCCTTGTCAGCAGCGAAGTGCATGGTGGCAGCGAAGGTCTTTGCCTCTTCCACGGTCTGGGCGATGACCTGGTCGAGAGCGCCCGGGTCGGCCTCGCCGAGATACCACAACTTGAAGTTGGTGGCGCAGAACCATCCGGCCGAAGCAGTGCCGTTTCCGGTACCCTCGGCACCGATGGTGAGCTTACCGTCGACGACGAGCACCTTGTCGCTGGTCAGTGTCTCCCATTCTTCAGTATCCCATCCTTCTTTGGAGAGCGCGGGCGACTCAGTCTTCTGCACGGTGCTCCTGGCGAATGTGTGCTGGTTGGTGGCGTATCCGCTCTGGGTGATGAGGTCAGCCGATACCTTGTAGTAACCGGAGGGCAGGTTGGTGAGGTCCTGGGCAATGCCAAGGGTGCTGGTAAAGTTTTGGTTCCATGCGTTCCAGCAGCTTCTTCCCCGCTGCCAGTTCAGACGCTGATCGCCGCCTGTGGCTCCGCTCTGATACCAGCCATCGCTGGTCAGGTCGGTGTTGGTGCCGCTGCCTTCGCCCTCGACATAGGTGTCGGCAAACGGGAATACATAGCCCTCGTCGGAGCCACCTGTGGGTTCAGCCCCTGCCTTGATGAACCAGGGGTTCTTCACGAGGTATGTCCAGTCGGCGGGATTGCTCTCGCTGGCCTCCTGCGAGTTGTAGTAGGCCAGGATGGCGGCCTCGATCTTGGCGACGAGTCCCAGGAGGGTGTCAGCATCGCCGCTTTCACGCTTGCCAATCAGCTCCTCGTAGGTAGCAGTAAATTCGTTCAGTCCGGGGAAGGCCGTGGTAGACATCAGGTTCTCCATCTTGGCCAGTGCAGCGTCGATGGCAGGCACCTCGGCGAGTGCTTTCTTGAACTTTTCGATGTCGGCATTGGCCTGCTTCAGGGCGGCGGTCATGCTCTCCACCGTACCGCCAATCTCGCCGTCGATGTTGGTGGTGCAGTCGGTCATCTCCGAGACGAGTCCGGTCAGACCCAGGTCTGTGGCCTGAGAGATAAGCTCGTTAATATCGCCAATGGCAGCACCGAGGTCGCTACTGAGCAGCTCCTCGGGGTCAGCCTCGCCAATCTTGTAGAGCTTGATACCGTCAATCCAGATAACGGGCTGCTTGCTGGAAACATTATTCTGAGCCTCGAATCCAAACTCCATGGTGAACTCAGCAGGGGGAGTAAACCCGATAGTGTGCTTTACCCACTCATTAATTCCTTCCTCCGAGGAGAAGTCG
>CAMPCG010000009.1 GCA_946644025.1 uncultured Prevotellaceae bacterium
GAGCGATGACGCTTTCAGCGTCATTTGCGGATAATTGCGGATAATCATAAAAAACCTTCGCCCTGAAAGCGCAGGAAGCAGGAATCAATGCTTCCAGCGCTTTCAGGGCGAAAGTTATTATTGCGCGTTGTCAGCCTATGGTATAGACCAGCACTACGAGGATGGCCATGATGACGGCCACGACACAGAGAGCCCGGAAGGCCCATTTCTTGATAATCTTCCAGCGCTTAATCGAGGCCAGGCTCTTGCGCTTAAACCGCGTGGCATCGTCTTCAACATGCTGGCGGTGATGATGGTGGTGATGAATGTTTTCTTCTGCCATTTTTCTATTGTTTAATTATTAGTTTTATCGGTGAGTTCAATCCGCTGGGAACGGGCTCCCACTGGTCGTAGAGGGTCTTCTTGTAGTTGATGTCCACCACGTTTATTTCTTCCATCTTGCGCCACTGCACGCCCTTGCGGTCCAGGTCGGCAATGCGGTTGGCGGGTAGGTTGGTGACCTCTATGCGCAGCTCGTTGTCGCCCGCCTTGAGGGCGTCCTTAGTGTCGAGCGTGAAGGGCACGCACCAGGCACAGCCCAGGAACTGGCCGTTGATGTAGACGCGGGCCGACTCGCGGACGTCGCCCAGGTCAATCATCCAGCGCCGGGCGGCCTCCTGCTTCGAGAGCTTGAAGTGCGTGGTGTAGACGCCGGTGCCCATGGTGACACGGGTCTGGTCGTCGAGCGTCTCCCACGTCTGCAGCGTGTCGAGCCGGTAGGTCTTGTCCACGCGGGGAGACTCTTCAATGAAGGAGAGGGTCCAGGGACCAAAGGCCCCAAAAGCCCCCCCTTCTGCCCCCGAGGGGGCTACTATAGTTTTGCGGGGAGAAAGTCGGGGAGAGACTATTGTAGCCCCCTCGGGGGCAGAAGGGGGGGCTTTAAAGGTCTGCAGGATCATTGACTCGCCGCTGCGCAGGCAGATGTCGATGCCGTCGGCCGCGAACGAGGCCTGAGTGATGTCGCCGTTAAGGGGGTTGAACCAGGTGGCACCCTTGAAGGGCACGGCCAGCTGCACGCGCCCGGCAATGTCGCCGGGTGTGAGGTTGGCAATGAAATAGTGGTAGCCGTTGGCGTTCTTGCGGCGTATAGCCTTCAGGCGCAGCCCGGTCTTCATCACCTCGGGCTTGGCAACCTTGGCCATGGCGGCGGCGTCAATGCCATACATGATGTGCGCCCCCTGGGCCTGCAGCTTGGCAATGTGCTTCTTCACGCTCTCGGGCATCTCGCCGCTGCCGGGAATGATGAGCCCCTTGTAGGCCGTGCCGCCGCTGGTCACGAGCTTTCCGTCCTTGCAGGTGGTCTGCATGAGCAGCCGCTCGGAGATGTAGTCGCAGTCGTAGCCGGCGCGGTCGATGTCGAGGATGGCGTCGCGGAACTCGGGCATGAGCTTGCCCATGGCGTGGATAGAGAACTGCATGAGCAGCTTGCCGGTGTTCTTCTTCCAGGCGTCGCGCACGGGCAGCAGCACGAGGAAGTCGTTGTCGGGCTGTCCCCACTGCAGGAAGCTCTGGCAGCGCTCCACGTACTGCATGAAGAAGGGTGCGTCGCGCCAGATGCTGTTCGTGGGGCTCATGTCGATAGAGGCGTAGAACTTCCAGCCGGGCCACTCGTCGTTGCGCGGGCTGTAGGCCGTTCCGTGGAAGAAGATGTGGTTCACGCCGGCGCAGAACATCAGGTCGAGGTCGGGCTTGAGCTGCGATAGCGAAGTGCGGAAGTGCTCGGTGAGCCAGGTGAAGGTCTCGCTGCTGGTGTAGGGCTTTCCGCATACGTGAGCCGCCGACGGGGCATACTTGAACATGGAGTAGTCGCTGTCGTTCTTGCGCGTCTTGCCGGGGTCGGTGCGCAGTCCGCGGATGCCGAGGTCGGAGAGTCCGAAGCCCTCGATTTCGGGAATGTCGACGGCAGCGTAGCAGTCGATGAGGTTGGCGGGTGAGCCGTGGGCCTGGTTGCGGGTGATGGCCCCGTGGCTGTGTGCCCATGCCGTCCACTGCTGGGTGAAGTTCTCCAGCAGCAGGTCGCCGAGCGTCTCGCGGTAGTCGGAAAGAACAGAGCCACTCCCTACCCCTCCCTCTGAGCGAGTGGAGTCTATAGTTTTGTCGGCTACAGAGGCTAACAGTTCTGGGAAGTGGTCCTCCAGCTTGTAGCCGCGCCGTTTCTCAAACTCCTGCAGCAGCGTGGGTGTCCAGGTAGCGTCGGCCACCTCGTAGGAGTCGTTGAAGAAGGTGTGGGGATAGGGTGTCTTGGTGCGCTCAAAGGCGGCTTCGATGTGTTTCAGATAGTTGGCCACGGCGCGGCGGTCGAAGTGGTCGATGACCAGTCCCTCGCCGCCGGGGGCAGCGCGCTTCACCTTCATCACACCATATTTAATATATAGGGCGATGACTTTTGCAGGAGTGGAGGAGCTGGGGAGCTGAGGAGTTGGGTAGGCCAGCTTGTTGTCTTTCACCTGGTCAGTCACGTCTATTGCAATATTATTGCAATACAGCATGACCTTGTGCAGGACGGCGTTCTTGGCATCCTTCTCCGAGGGCGAGAGGTCGATGATGCGGGTGTCCTTGCTGTCGGGCTGCAGTCCCCTGTGCCCGTTGGCGGTTGACCACACGCCGTCGGCGTCGATAGTCTTCTCCACGAAGACGGCACGGCAGGCACTCTCCTGGAGCGGCACCCACGGGCCTCCGAAGGGCCAGCCCGTTCCCGTAGCCATGTCGAGCTCAATGCCGTTGCGGCTACACTCTTCAGCCGTAAAGCGCAGCATACTGAGCCACTGGTCGGAGAGGTAGGGTATGTTGTTCTTCTGGTTTCCCTGCACTCCGTAGAGCGGTGTTATCTCTACGGCCCCAATGCCGTGGCGGGCATACTCGCCGAGGTTCCACCGCAGGTTCTCCTTGTCTACTGCCGAGCCGAGCCACCACCAGCGTGTGCCGGGCTTAGCCTCGGTGGTCGGCGTGGGCCACGACTGGGCCAGCATCGTTGCGCTCAACGCCATCAAAGCTATCAACGTGAGAAGTTTCTTCATGATTGCCATCTGTTGTTTCTACTGATATTGAATTCTCTGATAAGGTTTTCCGGATTTCGCCTCACATCCCAAAGGTCTACAATATATACCATGTCTGCCTGTTCGTCGTAATAGTATATCAATTTGAAACGACCCATCACTGTGCATCCCCGGTATATGGTATCTTCGTTACTCAACTCCCTGACAGGAGTATATGATGTAGGAAATTTTTTGAAACTATCTTTGTGATATTCGATTTGCTCCAGCCATTTCTTCATCGTTTTGGCACCAAATTCCCTATAGGCATAATCCAGGTGATTCTTGAGTTTTATTCTTACAGCCTTAGTCCAAATGATTTTAGCCATGGCAAATCTTTTTTCATTTCCGACCAGAACTCTTCATCCGTAACCCAGTATGAGGGGTCGTTTAGATGTTCCATGGCATCATGAAGTGAAGCCTTCATTTCCTCAATTGTCCTGGGATAGCCAAAGTCCACCTCGTATGGTATTTCGGGCGCTTCCCATTCATCCCACTCATCGGTAGCAACAGCCGTGGCCGAACCTGGCTCGCAGCATACTCCTGTGTTGTCAAATTCCTGTTCCATAAATTGTTACTCCATCTATTAATCCGTATACATGGTGTGGCCTGGTAAACATAGCGCGGTTTAGTTTCCGTCGGGTTTGTTGTTTTCGGTCATGCGCGAGGGTGCCCACTGGAAGGTGCGCCAGTCATCGGGCCGTGCGGGGTCGAAGTCCTGCCAGTCGGGTCGCAGGAACTGCGTGAGGGGCAGTCCGAGCTGCTTCATGCCCATGACGACGCACTTGGCCACCTCGTAGGCTCCGTAGGGGTTGAAGTGGGTGTTGTCGGCCAGCTCCTTGCCGTAGGCCTCGGCGGGATAGTGCACGAGTGCACGCTTGGAGTCTTCAAATCCCAGGGCCTCGAAGAACGTCTTCGTCATCTGGTTGAGGTCGATGAGCGGCACGTTCTCCCTCTCGGCCACCATCTTCATGGCGGCGGGGAAGTCGCCGTGGGTGTTCATGATGGTCTTGTTGTCCTTGTCGAAAGCTCGGCGCTGCGTGGGTGTGCAGAAGACGATGTCGGCCCCCTTCTTGCGCACCTGGTCCACGAATATCTTCAGCTGGTACTGGTAGTGGTACCATGCTCCGTCGCCGGGGCGTTTCTCCTTCTCGTCGTTATGGCCGAACTCCACGAAGACGTAGTCGCCCTTCTTCAGCGTGGTGAGTATCTTGTCCAGACGGAACGAGCCGATGAAGGTGCGCGCCGTGAGTCCGCTCTCGGCGTGGTTGGAGATGGCCACGCCGGGGCCGAACCACCGCGTAATCATCTGTCCCCACGAGGCCCACGGCTCGTAGTTCTGGTCTACGACGGTAGAGTTGCCGCAGAGGTAGACGGTGGGCACGTCGGCAGGCTCCACGTGTATGCTTCTCACGGCGGGCATGGGGCCGTTGAACTCCAGCGTCAGCCGGTTGTCCCAGGCCAGGTATACCTTCTCGCGGTCCTTTATCTTCACGTGTTTGCCCTCCTCGATGTAGGTGGAGCGCTTGTTCACCACGAACTCCACCTCCTGCGTGTCCTTGGCCTTGGGTGTGAGTATGTGGTCCATCATCAGGCGGCGTCCCTCGGCGCGCACGGTGGTGTTGCCCCCCTTGCGTCCGCCCAGCACCACCTTCACGCGGTAGTTGCCGTCGGGCACCTTCACCGAGAAATAGAACGGCTCGGCGGGCCGCTTCTTGTCAGGAGCGGGCAGCACGTCGTAGCCGTAGCCGTCTTGGTCGTTATACACGGGTTGGGGCTTCGTAAGGTCGAAGTCGAAGGTCTGGGCACACACCATCGCCGGGGCGATGAGCAGCATTGCGAGCAAAAATTTTAAGTTCATAGCCGTCAAAAGTCTAAGGCTTGTCTGTTCTTTCCCTATAATAATAATATTGTGTAGTATACTGGGGTGCAAAGGTACGACAAAAAAACCACACCCCCAAATATTTTCGTAAAATCATTAGGCGGCGACGCTGAATATTGGCGTATTTTGCAGTACACCCGTATGTGGGAACGGCATCGGCCGCGAGATTGAGCGATGCCTCAGCCGCTCTGCTGATGGGAAAGAGCCGTGGAAAAGTGGTCTTTGTCCGGATTTTAAATGTAGAAAGGGTAAGGACAATCTACAAACGCCGTCGGCGTTTGTATAAACGTCGACGGCGTTTGTATAAACGTCGACGGCGTTTGTACAAACGTCGACGGCGTTTGTAGATTTAAGGCCCGGAGGTCCACCCCTGAGACCCATCCCTTAGGCCCCACCCCCTGAGACCCGCCCCTCAAAATATCTTCGTAAAATCATTAGGCGTCGGCCTTTGCTGACCCCTCCGTCGCACTCTTTTTGCTTTCTATTCGGCTAAAACAGGCTAATTGAGACAAAAAGAAAAAGGTTTTAAACGTAATTAATATAATGTGTTCTTAATAATACGTAATTTTGCGGTCGTAAAACAAAATTCCACTTTGTATGATCATCAACCGATTTCTCAATGTCGCCGTTCTGGCAGCGCTGCTGGCCAGTGGCAGTGGTCTGTTGTCGTCGTGCGACAAGTACGACCTCGACGAGCGCACCCCCGAGGGCTGGGGTTCGAGCATCTACAGCTGGCTCGACGAGGCAGGCAACTACACGACCACCGTGCGCATGATAGACGAGCTGGGCTACCGCGAGGTGCTGGCCAAGACAGGCTCCAAGACCCTCTTCGTGGCCGACGACGCTGCCTACGAGCGGTTCTTCCAGCACAACACCTGGGGTGCGAAGTCGTACTCCGACCTGACCATTTCACAGAAGAAGTTGCTGCTCTTCGGCAGCATGATGAACAACTCGCTGCAGCTCAACTCGCTGCCCAGCGTGCAGGGCAACCCGCCGCGCGAGGGCGAGAGTATGCGCCGCTTCGCCTCGAGCTCGCCTTTCGACTCGGTGACCATCATGCAGCCCGCCCAGATGCCCGACAACCGCTACTGGAAGCGGTTCAAGGACGCGGGGCAACCCATGGTCTGCATGACCGACAACACGGAGAAGACCCTCGTGCAGTTCATCGAGAAGCTGCTGGTGAACAAGCGCATCACCAACGCCGACTATGACTTCCTCTTTAACAACACCACGCGGCGCGAGGCCGGCGACGCCAGCATCAACGGCGTGCAGGTGGAGAACCCCAACATCAAGTGCTCCAACGGATTCATACACCAGATGGCCGAGGTCATCACGCCCCTGCCCAACATGGCCGAGCTCATCAGGCAGAAGAGCAACGTCAGCGAATACAACGACCTGCTGGAGCGGTACTGCGCCCCCTACCCCGACCTGCACCCCGACCGCGACGGGTCGATGACCATGCAGTACAACTTCCTCTACCCCGACCGCAAGGTGGACACGGTCTACCAGAAGCGCTTCTTCTCAAAGAAGTCGCAGGGCGGAGCAGAGCTTAACAAGTCGCCCGACAACGGCGCCGTGACGCTGCTCAAGTTCGACCCCGAGTGGAACGCCTACTACGCCGGCGACGTCCAGACGGGCAACACCGCCATACAGCGCGACATGGCCGTGATGATGGTGCCCAGCAACCAGGCGCTACAGGAGTACTGGACCACCGGCGCGGGCAGAATACTGCGCGACCAGTACGGCACGTGGGACAAGGTGCCCGACGACGTCGTCTCAGAGCTTATCAACAACAACATGCTCTCCTCGTTCGTCATCTCCGTGCCGTCGAAGTTCGCCAGCATCCTCAACGACGCCAACGACCCCATGGGCGTAGACATAGCCGACATCGACTCCGTGTGGCTCGCCTGCAACGGCGCCGTCTATCTTACTAATAAGGTGTACTCGCCCACGTCGTTCGTCTCGGTGCTCTACCCCGCACTGACCAACGAGTCGATGAAGATACTCTACTGGGCCGCACAGAAGTGCCGCTACAACGTCTACCTCAACTCGCTCAACGCGCGCTACAGCCTCTTCATACCCGACAACAACGCCCTGCTGCAGTACATCGACCCCTGCTCCTACGGAAAGGGAAAGACCCAGCTCTTCCGCTTCCACTGGGACCCCACCAAGGTGGCACAGCAGGACCGCCTGGCCGACGAGCGCGTATGGGCCAGCATCTGGAACTATGACCCCGAGACGGGCGAGGTGGGCGACTCCATCGGCAAAGCCACCTTCGACGAGATTAAGGACCGCCTGCAGGACATCCTCGACAACCACATCGTCATAGGCGACGTGGAGGACGGCAAGGAGCTCTACCAGACCAAGGGCGGCACCATCCTGCGCATAGGGCGCTCGGCCGACGGCAACATGACCGTGGCAGGAAGCTACCAGATAGACAACGGCACGCCACTGACCGTCTCGAAGGTCTACGACCAGACCGTCGACGGCAACGGAAAGGCATACGTGCTCAGCTCGGAACCCATCATGACCACCCGCAAGAGCGTGTTCGACGTGCTCGGAGAGCATGAGGAGTTCGCCCTCTTCCACGAAATGCTCGAAGGCAGCGGACTCCTGGAGCGCATCCACGACCGCCAGTACTCCACGCCCTCGGACAACCTCTCGCCCTTCAACACCTACCACTACACCGTCTACGTGCCCACCAGCGAGAGCATACAGCGGCTCATAGACAGCGGAAAGCTGCCCACATGGGAAATGGTGGAGACAGGAAAGGAAATGGGCAACGAGGAGCAGGCCACGGCCGACTCGCTCAAGATAGTCAACTTCCTGAAATACCACATACAGGACAACTCGCTCATCATCGGTGGCGGCAGCGACGACGACGACCACGAGACGGCACTCATCGACTCGAAGACGCAGCGATTCTACCAGCTCCACACGTGGCTCGACGGCAACACCCTCACCATACGCGACAACGCTACCTACGAGTGGGCCATCGCCAACGGAAAGACGGGCAGCGAGGAGTACAACGCCCGGCTGGCAAAGGTCGTCACCAGCAGCGGACTCTACAACCTCATGGCCCGGGAGTACCAGTACAACTCCACCTCGGCCAACAACGCCAGCCAGATACAGACCACCTCGGCTGCCATCATACACCTCATCGACAAACCGCTAATATATAAGGAATAAGCCCCCGGCCCCCACCAACCTCCCCCCGAGGGGGAGGCTTAAGCCGGGAAAGCCTACCCCTCAAGGGGGGAGGTTGGTGGGGGCCAGGAGGTCCTGGAGGCTCCTCAACACCCGCAGCCACCATTCCCGATGCGTCAGCATCGGGCTTCCATCCCCCCCAACACCCATCACCCAACACCGATCACCCATCACCCAACACCCCCATGAACACCAAAATAAACAAACGGCTCCTGATAGGCCTCTCGCTCATCATCTGCCATCTGTCATCAGCTCGCGCCCAGAGCACCGGCGACATCATCAGCGGCACCGTCACTGATGAATTCGGCCCCGTCATGCGAGCCAACGTCGTGGAAATAGATGCCGCCAACCGTATCGTATCGTCGGCCGTCACCGACCTCAGCGGAAACTTCTCCTTCAAACTGAAAAACCCGAAGAACAAGCTGCGCATCACCTACGTAGGCTACAAGACCGTCACGCTGCCCTTCAACAAGACCAACTTCAAGGTGCGTATGCAAGACGCCACGCAGCTGAAGGAAGTGACCGTCTCAGCCAAGAAGAAGACCCAAGGCTCGGGACTCGCCATACCCGTCGACGAAATATCGACCGCACAGCAGAGCATCTCCATGAGCGAGTTTGAAGGACTCTCGATAACCACCGTCGACGAGGCGCTGCAGGGACGTATCGCCGGACTCGACATCGTGGCCAACAGCGGTAACCTCGGCTCAGGAACGTCCATGCGACTGCGCGGCGTGTCGTCCATCAACGGCTCGTCGGAACCGCTCATCGTCGTCGACGGAAACGTGTGGGAGACCAACACCAACGACTTCGACTTCAACAGCGCCAACGAGGAGAAATTTGCCGAGCTGCTCAACGTCAACCCCGAGGACATTGAGAGCATCTCAGTGCTCAAGGACGCCGCCGCCACCGCCATCTGGGGTTCGCAAGGCTCCAACGGTGTCATCGAAATCAAGACCAAGCGCGGCGTGCGCGGCAAGACGCGCGTGAACTACAGCTTCCGACTGACCGGCACCTACCAGCCCAACGGCTACAAAATGCTCAACGGCGACGAGTACACCATGCTGCTCAAGGAGGAATACTTCAACCCGCAGATGAGCGACGCCGCCAGCAACATCAAGGAGCTGAACTACGACCCGTCGTTCTCAGAATATGAGATGTATAACAACAACACCGACTGGCTGAAGGAGGTGAAGAAGGTGGGCTGGCGCCAGAACCACTACCTCGCACTCACCGGAGGCGGCGAGAAGGCCCACTTCCGCATCGGTGCCGGCTACGACCACGAGACGGGCTCCATCATCGAGCAGAAGCTCAACCGCTTCACTTCGCGCGTGAACCTCGACTACTTCGTCAGCGACCGCATCAAGATTGAGACCAACATCGCCCTGACCTACACCAAGAACAACAAGAACGCCGGAGACCTGCTCTCGCTGGCATACAGGCGTATGCCTAACCTCTCGATTTACGAGCAGGACCCCGTCACGGGCGTAGACCTCAACGACTACTACTCCATCCTGCCCACCGTGTCGCCGGAACTGAACGACCAGCGCGAGAGCAACAACTCGTCCATACCCAACCCCGTGGCACTGGCCTATCTGGCAAAGAACAAGGAGACGAGCTACAACATCACGCCTGAGTTCAAGCTGAACTATCGACTGCTGGGACTCGACGAAGAGCATCACCGACTGGACTATGAGGGCAAGGTCGTCTTTAACATCTTCAACCGATACAACGACATGTACATGCCCCAGTCGCTGAACACCATGGGCTGGAACAACAGCGAGAGCAACAAGGTGACGTCGAACTCAGACAAGAGCCTGGGCATCACCACTACCCACACGCTGACCTACACGCCACACTTCACGAACAAAGACCACTCGCTGACCATGATGCTGCGCGGCCAGCTGACCAGCGGCACCTCGTCGTCGCAGTCGACGGCCCTCTCCGGACTGCCCAGCGGCACCATCCAGAGCACTGCTGCCGAAGGCATCATCAGGAACGTGGGCACTGGCAGTGGACAGTGGCGCAGCATCTACTTCACCTATTCGGCCCACTATGCCTACAAGGGCCGCTACATGGTGGACTTCAGCGTGCGCCGCGACGGCAGCACCAAGTTTGGCGACGACCAGCGATGGGGTAACTTCCCCGCACTCTCACTGCGCTGGAACATCGGCAAGGAGCCCTGGTTCCAGAAGGCACTGCCCTTCATCTCCATGTTCTCCATCCGTCCGGGATGGGGCATCGTGGGCCGACAGCCCGGCAGCGAGGGACTCTTCTACAGCAAGTACACCAACGGCAGAGGATACCTCAACCAGGGCAGCACAGCGCCCTCGAACATCCAGATGAAAAACCTGAAGTGGGAACAGAAGGAGACCTACAACCTCGGTACCGACTTCGGATTCTTCAAAGACCGCATCACCGGTAACGTGGAACTCTACTGGCAGTACACCAGCGACCTGCTCATGGCCAACAGAGGCATACCCACCTCGTCGGGCTACCCCTCGCTGGCCTACCAGAACGTGGGCGACATGAGAAACATTGGCTGGGAGTTCAACCTCAACGGCAACCGCATCATCAAGGCCGGAAAGTTCTCGGCCGACTTCAACATCACCTTCGCCAACAACAAGAACGAGATTACCTCGATGGACGAGACCTGTCTGGCATCGCTCAACAATGAGTTCAACCGCCAGAATGGCTCCTACCTCACCCGCGTGGAGCTGAACACCGCTATGGGTTCCATCTACGGATTCCGCTACAAGGGCGTCTATCAGTACAGCGACTACTCGCCCGAGGAGATAAAGGGCGTGAGCGGTCCCAACGCCCCCGTGGCACGCGACGCCGCCGGCAACGTCATCGTCGACGAGAACGGCATGACCACCCCGATGATGTTCTGCTACACCGGCTCGAAGGACGAGTCGAAGGTGTTCCGCGGCGGCGATGCCATCTACGACGACATCAACCACGACGGACAGATTGACGAGCTCGACATCGTCTACCTCGGCTCCTCGCTGCCTAAGTTCACCGGCGGTTTCGGATTCAAGCTCCACTTCGGCCGCCTGTCGTGGAACAACCAGTTCAACTTCCGCTACGGCAACAAGATTATCAATGCCGCACGCATGAACGCCGAGAAGATGTACGACAACAACAACCAGAGCGCCGCCGTGAACTGGCGCTGGCGCGTGGAGGGCGACATCACCGAGATTCCCCGCGCACTGCGTCAGGCCGGCTACAACTACCTCGGCTCCGACCGCTTCGTCGAGGACGGCTCGTTCATCCGCCTGAACTACTCGCAGCTGAGCTATTCGCTCGACCCGAAGGTCATCAAGAACTGGGGACTGTCACAGCTCAGCTTCTACCTCTCGGCCAACAACCTATTCGTACTGACCAAATACTCGGGCGCCGACCCCGAAGTGGGCTATGGCTCCATGGGCATCGTGACCGACAATGCACAGACACCGCGTGCCAAGTCGTTCACCCTGGGCGTGACCGTTCAATTCTAAATGGAAGACTGATAATTGATAATTGAAGATTGTAGATTATGAAGACCAAGATATATAAAAAGGTAGCCACCTGTCTCCTTTGCTGCAACATCGTTGCAGCCTTCACCAGTTGCAACGACTTCCTCGACATCCTCCCGATGAACGAAGTGGTGCTCGAGAACTACTGGACTGAGAAGGGCGACGTGACGAGCGTGCGCAACAGCTGCTACGAGTCGCTGTGCAGCTCCGACGCCCTGTCGCGCATCGGCATCTGGGGCGAGCTGCGCTCCGACAACATGTTTGCCGGCGCAAACATTCCCAACGACGTCAGCGAGGTGCTCAAGGAGAACATCCTCTCCTCTAACCCCTACTGCAACTGGTCCGAGCTTTACCGGTGCATCAACCGCTGCAACACCGTGGCCTACTATGCCCCCAAGGTGCAGGCCATCGACCCCAACTACAGCGAGGCCGAGATGAGGGCCGACGTGGCCGAGGTTTCGACGCTGCGCGACCTGTGCTATTTCTTCCTGATACGCACCTTCCGCGACGTGCCCTACAGCCGCAAGCCGAGCATCGACGACACGCAGACCTACATCCTTCCCGCCACGAAGTTCGACGACGTGCTCGACTCGCTCATCACCGACCTGGAGAGCGTGAAGAACGACGCCGTGCGCCGCTACGAGCTGGAGCGCGTCAACGGCAGCAGCTATTACTTCCCCGAGGTGAACTCCAGCCGCATCACCCGCGTGGCCGTCTGGGCCCTGCTGGCCGACCTCTACCTGTGGAAGGAAGACTGGGACAACGCCATACGCTATGCCGACATGGTCATCGACTACAAGCGCCAGCAGTATGACGAGCTGAAGGACCGCGTGGGCGACATCCGCGAGATTGGACTCATCGACGAGGTGCCCATGCTCCTGGAGTGTCCCGACGGCAGCGGCGACACCGGCGGCAACGCCTACAACAGCATCTTCGGAACGGGAAACTCCTTCGAGAGCATCTTCGAGCTATACTTCTCCTCACGCCAGAACCAGGAGAACTCATGGGTGCGCGACTACTATGGCAACGACAACACCCCCAACGGACGCCTGCGCGGCAACGCCCTCACCTTCGGCACCAGCCTGCTCGACGTCATCCAGAACAAGGTGCCCCTCTACAAGTCTACCGACGGCCGCTTCTTCGAGTGCTTCCGCGTGAACGGCTCGTCGCTCAACATCGGCAAGTACGTCAACAGCACTGTGAGCTACCAGACACGCGCCGTCACCAACGAGAACAGCCTGCGCCTGAGCAACGAATTTCGCGGCAACAACACCGCCCCCTGGATATTCTACCGCCTGTCTGACATGCTGCTCATCAAGGCCGAGGCCCTGGTGCAGCGCGGCATGGAGGGCGACATGGAGGAGGCCTTCAAGATGGTGAACATCGTCAACAAGCGCGCCAACAACCTCACCCAGTCGCTCAAGGAGACCGACTACCTCAACTCCAAGAACGCCATGGAGAACCTGGTCTTCGACGAGCGCCGCCGAGAGTTCATGTTCGAGGGCAAGCGCTGGTACGACCTCGTGCGCCGCTCGCGCCGCGACGGCAACACCGCCTACCTGGTGGCTGCCGTGAAGAGCAAATACGAGCAGAACGCCAACGCCATCGCCATCAAGATGGCCGACCCAAACATCATCTACTTCCCCTACGCCAAGAGCGAGATGAAGGTGAACCCCATGCTGGAGCAGAACCCGGCCTACACCAACGGCGAGGACTCAGAGTACAGCCGGTAAATAACAGTTAATAGTTTATAGTTAATAGTTTATAGCTATGATTACAAATATAAAAAACAAGGTGAAATGGGTAGCATGCGCAGCACTGTTCACCATTCACTGCCCTCTATTCACTAGCTGTGTGGACAACGACGACGTGCCCGAGAACATGTACACCGCCAAGAAGGTGACCGCCGGTGCCTTCCTCGAGGCTTCCCCCGAGCGCTTCAGCGACTTCACCACCCTGCTCAAGCGCACACCCTATTTCTCCATGATGACGACCTACGGCCGCTACACCCTCTTCGCACCGACCAACGACGCCATGCAGCGCTTCGTCAAGGACCGCGGCTATGGCTCGGTGGAGGCCATCCCGCAGGGCGTGTGCGACTCCATCGCCCGCACACACATCATGCGCAGCGGTGCCTACTTCACCAGCGACGTGCCCGAGGGCACCGTGGGCATGAACATGCTCGACGCCTTCATCGTCTGGTCGAGCGACTCCGACGTGGTCAACGACAACCACCTCATCTACTACGTGAACAAGAACTCGCGTATGCTGGAGTACAACGACTCCGTCACCAACGGCGTCGTCCACACCCTAGACCACGTCATCTCGGCCAGCACCGACTTCCTGCCCGAGAAGATGGAGGAGGACAGCACCATCTCCCTCTTCTGCGAGGCACTGCGCCTGACGGGCATGGCCGACTCGCTCCACAACTACATTGACGACACCTACAGCATAGGGGCCGACTCGGTATACAACGGCACGCAGGAGCGCTGTCTGAACAACGGCAACCCCTACATGACCTGCCTGTGGGTCTCCACCCGCTACTTCAAGTACACCGCCTTCGTGGAGCCCGACTCGGTCTACCACCGCTACAATATTTATAATATAGACGACCTCAAGGCCTACGCCAAGCAGGTCTACGACGCCACCTATCCCGAGGACGCCGGTCTCTACGACGACGACTTCACCAACCGCAAGAACCCGCTCAACCGCTTCGTATCCTACCACCTGCTCGACCGCATCGTGGCCTTCAACGAGCTGGTTGGCTCAGACCTCACCAAGGAGTGCTGGAACCCCAACGTCTGCGACCCCGAGGATTTCTACGAGACGATGTGTCCCGGCACGCTCATGCGCATGGCCCTGCCGGCCAGCCTGGGCACGTTCATCAACCGCAAGGGCTTCAAGAACAACATCTACGGCGACCCCGAGAACCGCGGCGTGCGCGTACTCTCGCCCTCAGAGTCGGGACGCGTAGACCAGAACGCGCTGAACGGGTACTACCACTATATAGACGACATCCTCACCTTCTCGCCCCACACGCGCGACGTCATCTTCAACTGCCGTATGCGCTTCGACCCCGCCGTGCTCAGCCCCGACTTCATGAACTGCGACGGCCGTAACCACAAAGACCAGATTGGCAACACCATACGCGGATTCAAGCAGGGCTACATCAAGGGATGGACGCTGAGCGACGAGAGCTTCGTCGGCGTCACGGGCAACGACATCTGGTGGCGCTCCTACCTGGGCCACGTGGTCGTCATCACCGGCCGCTTCGACGTCACCTTCAAGCTGCCCCCCGTGCCCAAGAAAGGTACCTACGAGATACGCATGGGCTACACCCCCGACGAGGAGCGTGGCGTTATCCAGGCCTACCTGAACGACGTGCCCTGCGGCATCCCCGTCGACATGCGTATCGGAGCCTGGGACCCCGAAGTGGGCTCAGTGGCCGACGGTGCCGAGGGCGCTCAGACCGACGAGGAGATAAAGCTGCAGGACAAGGCCCTGCACAACCGCGGATTCCTCAAGGCCATGGACTGCTGGTTCCAGGGCGGCTACAGCAGCGGCGGCAGCCTGCGCTCGTTCAACCACGGACTGCGCCGCGTGCTCGCCACCGAGAGCATGGACCCCGAGAAGACCTACTACCTGCGCATGCGCCAGGTGCTGGACGACCCCGAGAAGTACTGTAACTTCAACTATCTCGAGATTTGCCCCAAGAGCGTCTACGGCAGCCCCGAGGGCGAGGACCAGCACTAAGAAAGTCGAACAATAGAAAAGTTGAAATATTAGCATTATGATTACCAACAGTATCAAGTCATATATAGCAGCCGGTTGGCTATGCTGCGGTGTTGCCGCAGCCCTCACGGCCTGCACCGACTGGACCGACCACTACGAGCCTACGCTGGAAGGTGGCGGCGGCGCCACCCTGTGGCAGCAGCTCAAGGCCGACCCTCAGCTGTCAGACTTCTGCGAGGTGCTGCAGCAGACGCGCAAGTTCCGCATGCACCACAAGACCGACGTCAGCTACGCCGACCTGCTCGGCAGCGGACAGGCCTTCACCGTCATTGCGCCAGTCAACGGCACGTTCAACAAAGACTCGCTGCTGCGCCTCACGCAGACGGCGCAGGGCGACTCGGTGGTGGAGAAGTCGTTCATCTTCAACCACCTCTCGCGCATGACCACCTCGCTGAAGGCCGACGAGCAGACGCTGCACCTGCTCAACGGGAAGAACATCACCATGTCGACATCGGCCGTGCAGGGCGTGTCCGTCGTGACGCCCAACCTCAGGGCAGAGAACGGCGTGATACACGTCGTTGCCCACGCCCTGCCCTACGCCTACAACCTCTACGAGGCACTCTGCGACGACCCCGACGTGTCTGACATAGGCGCCAACGCCCGGCAGTACGAGTGGGACGAGTTCGACCCCGACGCCTCCGTCTCCAGCGGCATCATCGAGGGCGTGCCGGTATACATCGACTCGGTGGTACACGAGCACAACCGCCTGCTCGACGCCATCGGCTACCTCAACCGCGAGGACTCCACCTACTGGGCCGTCGTGCCCGGCAACGAGGGCTGGAAGAAGGCATGGGAAAGCACGATGCAGTACTTCGTATACGACGAGAGCTACCAGAAGCGCGACTCGCTACAGCGCTACTGGACCAGCCGCGCACTGCTCGACGACGCCATCTTCAACATGACCGACCAGCGGTCCGCCGACGACTCGCTCGTCTCAGTGCCCTACCTGAACTGGCGCAGAAGCCACGTGGCCGGAAAGCCCATCTTCCACGTCTTCCAGAAGCCCTTCGCGCCCGAAGGCATACTCTACGGGGCCGAGAAGCTGCAGTGCAGCAACGGCATACTCTACAAGACCCGCGAGTGGCCCTTCACGCCGCAGCAGACATTCTTCAAGGAAATATGGACCGAGGCAGAGTCCACATGGCTCATCACCGAAGAGAAGCAGTGCCGGTACCAGCGGCAGAGACATGTGGCCGACAGCATATCGGAGAACAACTTCCTGCAGGTCATCGCCTACAGCGGAACGGCCAACTGGGAGCTCACCTTCCGCCTGGACAACGTCCTCTCGGGAGAATACGACGTCTGCGCCATCATACTGCCCCAGACCGTCATCAACCCCGACGCCACCAACCTCAGGCCCTGCAAGTTCAAGGCTAACATCAACTACGTCGAGGCCAACGGAAAGGAGAGCACCTTCAACTGCGACAACACCCAGTTCCAGAGCAATCCCGAAAGAGTAGACACCGTAGTGCTGGCAGAGGCATTCCACTTCCCCGCCACCAACTACAACCAGAACACCAACAAGATAAGCCTCACGCTGAAGTGCAGCATCACCGCACGTGAGACCTCGCGCTACTCCCGCGAAATGCTACTCGACTGCATCTACCTGCGTCCACGAACCTCTAAACCCGAATGACCATGAAGAAGTATATCATACCCATTGCCATGCTCCTGGCCACGGCCTTCACACCCGGCGCGTCAGCGACGGGCGCAGCCGACGATAACCAAACGGTAAAAGGACAGGTAGTCGACGCCGCAACCGGCAAGCCCCTGGCCGGCGTCATCGTCTCGGCCTACGACAACCAGCGCACGACGACGATGACCGACGAAGACGGCCGCTACGAGCTGAAAGTAAGCAGGCACACACGCTCCCTGCTGCTGCGCGTAGACGGATACAACCTGCAGCAGAAAGCCATCAGCGGAGAGACCACCGACGCCAGGCTCTACAGCAGCACCTTCGCCGAGAACTACAAGCGCACGACAACCGCCGCCGCCAGCGCAGAGGCCAACAGGTTCGACAACAACGCCGAACTGAGCATAGACCCGCTCATAGCGCGCCAGCTGGCCGCCGACATGAGAATGGCCGCACGAGGAGGAATACCCGGAATGGGCAACACCATGCTCATAGAAGGCATCAACTCGCTCAACGCCAACGCCCAGCCCCTCGTGGTCATAGACGACGTCGTCATGGACATGCAGTACAGCCGCACCATGCTCCACGACGGATACTTCAACAACCTGCTCACCAACCTCAACGTCAACGACATTGAGAGCGTGGAGGTCATCAAGAACGCCACCGCACTCTACGGCGCAAAGGGCGCCAACGGAGTGCTCCTCATCAAGACCAAGCGCAACAAGTCGATGGCGACGAAGATTGACGTCAACATCAACGGCCGATACGAGCTCACGCCACGGCTGCCCCAGATGCTCGGACCCGAGCAGTACCGCCTCTACACCACCGAGCTGCTCTCCGGCAGAATGAACCCCACCGACATGGGCTCCATGCGCTACCTCAACAGCGAGCCCTCCTACTTCTATTACAACCAGTACCACAACAACACCGACTGGAAAGACGAGGTCTACAAGAACGCCTTCTCTCAGAACTACGGCATCAACGTGCAGGGCGGCGACGACATCGCCTCCTACAACCTCTCCGTGGGCTACTCGCTGGGCAACAGCACGCTCAAGGAGAACGACTACTCGCGGTTCAACATGCGGCTTAACTCCGACATCTCCATCACCCGCAAGCTCGACGTGCGCTTCGACGCCTCCTACAGCGACGTAGACCGCAGCCTGCGCGACGACGGAGCACCGCTCGACCCCCTGGGCACCGTCATCACTTCGCCCTCCTTCCTCGCCCTGGCCAAGTCGCCCTTCCTCTCGCCCTACGCCTTCGACAACCACGGCAGCATCAGCCACTACCTGGCCGAGGCCGACGACTATCTGGAAGGAAAGTTCCAGGGACGCGGACGGCTGGCTAACCCCACCTCCATCCTGAAATATGGCGACGGAAAGAACCGCAACTCCTTCGGCAACCGCCTCATCAACTTCGCCATCACCCCGAAGTTCCAGTTCAACAGACACCTCGACCTGCGCGAGCACTTCGTGCTGGGACTGGTCAACACCAACGAGAACTACTTCCTGCCCATCCAGGGCGTGCCCCAGTTCTACGTCGAAGGACTCTCGGAGGACACCCAGCTAAACAACATCGTCAAGAGCATGGCCGCCCGCGAGACCGCCATACAGAGCGACACCCGGCTGACGTGGCAGAACAGCTACGGCCAGCACAACGTCAGCGTCAAGGGCGGCGTGCGCTACATCAGCTATGACTTCAGCAGCACCTCGCAGCTGGGCTACAACTCGACCAACGACAAGAACCCCAATATGTCCAACTCGCTGCAGTTCAAGACCACCGGCGGTGCCGACGACCAGACGCGCGAAATCACCTGGTACGCCCTCGGCGACTACAGCCTCGCCGACCGCTTCTACGTCAGCGCCGGCCTCTCGGCCCAGGCCTCATCGCGCTTCGGCGACGACGCCTCCGGACTGAAGCTCTTCGGCACCGTGTGGGGCATCTTCCCCAGCGTAGAGGCAGCGTGGGTGCTCACCAACGAGCCGTTCCTTTCCGGCGTCAAGGGCATCGACTACCTGCGCCTCAACGTGGGCTTCGACGTGACCGGCAACGACGACATCGACTACACCGCCTCGCGCTCATACTTCATCTCCAAGCGTATGCTTACCGGCGAGGGCACCACGGGAAAGGTCATCGGAAACATTGGCAACACCGACCTGCAGTGGGAGACCACCCAACGGCTCACCGCCGGAATCAGCGGCAACTTCCTCGACAACCGCCTCTCCCTGCGCTTCAACTTCTTCAAGAGCTGGACCTCAAACCTCCTCTCCCTGCGCCAGCTGTCCTACACCAGCGGACTGCAGGAGAACTGGAGCAACGACGGCAAGCTGGAGAACACAGGCTTCGACGCCACCGTCAGCGCCAAGGTGCTTGCACTGAAGGACTTCTCGTGGGAGCTCGGCGCCTCGGCCGGACACTATAAGAACAAGGTGACGGCGCTGCCCGACAACAACCGCCCCGTGGAGACCGAAATCTACGGCGCCACCATCCTCACCCAGGTGGGCCAGCCCGTGGGCGTGTTCTACGGCTACAAGACCGCCGGCGTCTACGCCACCTCGGCCGAGGCTCAGGCCGACGGCCACTACATCCTCAAGCAGAACGGCGACCGCGTCTACTACCAGGCCGGCGACACCCGCTTCGTCGACCTCAGTTCAGCCACCATTCCCGACGCGTCAGCGTCGGGTAATAAGGGTCTCATCGACGAGACCGACCGCACCATCATCGGCGACCCCAACCCCGACCTCTACGGCAACATCTTCACCTCGCTGGCCTACAAGAACGTGCGCCTCGACGCCACCTTCACCTACTCGCTGGGCAACGATGTCTTCAACTACCAGCGCTCACTGCTCGAGGGCGGCACCTACTTCCTCAACCAGACCACGGCCATGAAGAACCGCTGGACCACCGAGGGACAGATGACCGACATACCGCGCGTCACCTACACCGACCCCATGGGCAACTCGCGCTTCAGCGACCGATGGATAGAGAACGGCAGCTACCTGCGCCTGTCCAACGTCACCCTCTCCTGGTCAATACCCATCCAGAGCACCTACCTGCAGGGCATCACCATCTGGGGCAGCGCGCAAAACCTCTTCACCATCACACGCTACCTGGGCAGCGACCCCAACTGCGCCCTCTCCTCCAACATCCTCTCGCAGGGCATAGACCGAGGGCTGCTCGGCGCAGGACGCACCTTCTCGCTCGGCGTGAACATCAACCTGTAAGTAGCTAATAGTTTATAGTTAATAGTTTATAGTTATGATTACAAATATAAAAAACAAAGTGATATGGATGACGTGCGCAGCACTATTCACTATTCACTATCCACTATTCACAAGCTGTTCCGATATGCTCGAGACGGAGTCCGAGCTGGTGGAGTACGAGAAGGACAACACGCTGAACCACCCCACCGACTCGCTCTACAGCGTGATGGGCATCATCAACAAGCTGCAGATTATTGCCGACCGCACGGTGCTGCTGGGCGAGGCACGCTCCGACCTGATGACAGTGACCGACGCCGCCTCCTCCGACCTCAAGCGGCTCGCCTCGTTCGACAACGGGCAGAACAAGTACAACAAGATAGCCGACTACTACGCCGTCATCAACAACTGCAACTACTACCTGGCCCACGTGGACACAGCCATGCAGCGCCGCGGCCGACAAATCTTCCGCAACGAGTATGCCGCCGTGAAGAGCTTCCGCGCCTGGACCTACCTGGAGATGGCCAAAATCTACGGCGAGGTGCCCCTCGTGACCAAGCCGCTCATGACCGAGCGCGAGGCCGCAGCAGCCGTGCAGGGACCTAAGGTCGGCATCAAGGACATCTGCGAATACTTCATCCAGGACCTCACACCCTACGCCTACGTCGCACCGCCCTCCTACGGCATGATCGGCAACACCTCGTCGGCACTCATCTTCATACCCACCCGTGCCCTCCTGGGCGACCTCTGCCTCTGGGCCGGACGCTATGAAGAGGCTGCCAAGTGGTACTCCGACTTCCTCAACGACAAGACGAAGCCCGTCACCATGAGCCGGTCCAACCGTGCCTATTGGAACAACCCCCTGGTCTACACCAACCCCTCAGGAAGCTTCAACGTCCTCTCGGGTATCGAGCTGCTCGCCTACATCCCCATGGAGACCCGCATCTTCGACGGCACCGTCAGCGACCTCTTCAACGTCATGACGTCTACGCGCGACAACAACTACTACTTCCAGCTGGAGCCTTCGAAGGCCATGCGCCAAATCTCAGCCAAGCAGGTCTACTGCATGGAGTACTACACCGTCATCGCCACCGACACCATCTACGCCCCCTCGACGGGCTTCAGCGACGGTCTGCTGGCCGGCGACCTCCGTCTGCAGTCTATGTACCACCTCACCTCACGCGGCGCACAGGACCCCTACGAGGAAAATTCATCGCTCTACCAGATGATCAGTAAGATTATCGAGAACTACATCGTCATCTACCGCAGCCCGATGGTCTACCTGCGCTTTGCCGAGGCCCTCAACCGCGCCAACATGCCGCAGTCGGCCATGCTCATCCTCAAGTACGGCCTCTGCCAGGAGAACGCCCGCCAATACGTGGACAGCATCGAGTATGTATCGTCAAAGAAATACATCGACTTCGACGAGATAGAGTTTACCCGCGAAAACACGACCGGCATCCACTCACGCGGCTCGGGCGACTCGCAGTGCAACGCCTTCTATGCCCTGCCCCAGCCCGACCACCAGCTGGCCACCCGCCAAGACACGGTGGAATACCAGATTCCCCTCGTCGAGGACATGATCATCAACGAGATGGCCCTTGAGGGCGCCTTCGAGGGCTACCGCTTCTACGACCTCATGCGCGTGGCACTGCGCCGCAGCGACCCCGCCTATCTGGCCGACCCCGTCAGCCGACGCAACGGCACCACCGACGAGGGACTGCGAGCCCTGCTCATGGACCCAAAGAACTGGTACCTGCAACGCTAATTGTTTTTTATTATTCATAAGTTAGTTATTAGTAAATATGGTTAGTAGTTTTATTTAGTCCAGTCACAACTGTGACAGTTATGACTGTACAGACGCAAAAAGGCCACCCGTATGTGAATACCGGTGGCCTGTTTTATTTGAGACCCTCCCCCCAGCCCCTCCCTGTGAGGGAGGGGAGTAGATAGACTATCCGCAGAAATTCCGCCATGAGGGTAACTACTCCCCTCCCTCACAGGGAGGGGCCGGGGGTGGGTCTCCGGTATTAATCATCAAGCGCGTAGGTGACGGTAGAGACCACGCGGAGCTTCTTGATGTAGGGCGTGTTGGCGTCGCGGTCCTCTATCTCGAACTGTCCCTGGCCTGCCGACTGTATCTTTCCCAGCTCGGAGTCGCTGGCCTTGGCAAACTGCTCGGCCGTCTTCTGGGCGTTCTTGATGGCCTCCTCCATCATCTCGGGCTTCATCTGCTGGAACGAGACATACTCGTATTGCGGATAGCTGCCCTCAATGGCCACGCCCTGCTTTAGCAGCTCGGCCTGCTTGAAGATGGCCTTGTTCACCAGGTCCACCTTCTTCGTGCTCACCGTCAGCGTGGTGTTGATGATGTAGCGGAAGTTGCGGCGGTTCTCGCTCCACTGGTTCGACTCCAGGTCGTTCACCGACGGCGGGTTCACGGTGATGTCGGCATCCTCAATGCCGTTTTGACTGAGGAAGTTCTTGATGATGGACGTCTTCGAATTGATGTTCTCATAGAGCGTAGGCAGGTTGTCGCCCATCTCGTTGTAAGAGATGCCCCACGTCACCTTGTCGGCCTTCACCTCGCGCTCGGCCAGACCCTTGACGGTCACTTTGCGGTCTTTGTTAGCGAAATTGTCGATACCGCTTTTCATAAGCCACCCCATCAGTACGAGGCCCAAAGCCAGGATGGCAGCTTCATAAATTCTGTGCATAGCTAAATCTGTTTTTAGGAGTTTAACGATATGTTTATGCTTCCGTAGGAGGCGACGTGTCCCACGTCGCAATCCAGCAGATTGTTGCGACGTGGGACACGTCGCCTCCTACGTAAGCGCTGCAAAGTTACGAATAAAAACACGACGCGCACCATTTCTTCTGTTAAAGAGTAAAAAACTTTAAAGAACAGGCCGAGCATTGGAGCGCAGCTAACCTTACCCCTTGGAGGAAAGGAGACCGCCGCACACCCCTCCCCCGGCCCCTCCCACTTAGACTTTCCTTTGGCCCAACGTTTGCGCAGCCTTGCCCCGTAGGGGCATGATATGGGTAGCCAGCCATGCAG
>CAMPCG010000010.1 GCA_946644025.1 uncultured Prevotellaceae bacterium
TTACCTTTGTGGCTGTTATAAAATTCACTTTTTTCCTTCTCCCGTCTGGCATTTTCAACTCATAATTCGGTCTATCTTTGCAGCCGACAAGTAGGAGGCGACGTGTCCCACGTCGCAATTCAGCGGATTGTTGCGACGTGAGACACGTCGCCTCCTTCTGCATAAGTGGTGTAATAACTATTAGTTGTATAGTAAATTATAAGTAGGCAAGCACAAGATGACACATCTCTCTGCTTTGTTCCTGCTTAATACCCGTTTCCGGAATTAACACTGCTCCCGAAAAATATTTACAACAAGCCTCTCATAACTCCGAAATTCTGAACGAGGCCGCCGCCAGACTCGGGGGAGGCGAGTTTTGAGGGGCGATAACCGCCCTTGGAGTTTGGACGGCTCAAACTATGGGTTTGCTTACTTCAAACCCTGGCTTTGCTTACTTCAAACCCTGGCTTTGCCGTAAGCAAACCCACCGTCAGAGCCGTTCAGACTATGCGTCATTGACGACATGATTATGCGTGTAAAGAAATCGGAAGATGTTTATTTACAAACACTTCCGCGATTCGTCCCGATTTCCACGCCGTAAATCCTGTACGCCCGCCACCGCCGTCGGCGACATTCACGCTCAAGAAAAAAGCTCCAAAAAACTCATTTTAGAGGCAGAGAAGTGTTAAAAAAGCCGTTTCAGAGGGCTGCTTCCTGCACAAAACGGCCCGTTTGTGCAGGTTCTGAGGGGGCGAAACCTGCACAGAACGGGCGATTTGTGCATACAATTTTTCTGGAAGGCGACTTTTCAGACCGCTTTTTTCTGTCAGTTTTCTTTACATCGGGGGGGCTGCCCGTTTATGCAAATGTCAACCGCACAGCACGATAAAATCTGTGCGTCACGTTCTCTCCGGGGTGGCTGCACGAGTAACCGCTCAGTCATAAACACCAGCCATATTATCATGGACACTGATTGGACTGGTTGGACTGATTAATACTGATCTTAGGTCTCGCCATGAATCGTTCAGGATAGGGCGGAGGCAGCCTGTATATTGGCGACGAGCGATGCCGCCGATTCGTCGTCGAAGAGCTTCATGTTCACCCGTTTCTTCATGTTCGTGACGCGCTGCGGCTTGACGTCGAGCAGCACTGCTATCTCTCCCTCCTTGAAGTCGAGCATGAGCAGCATGGCCGTGCGCAGCTCCATGACGGAGAGTTTCCTGCCCTGTATGAGCGTGGAGTAGTAGAAGGGGAAGTCGAGCCTGAACTGGTTGGTGAGCCTCATCCAGTCGGCGGCGGTGGGTGCTGCTGCGCCGGGGTGCCACTTGGTCTTTCTTCTGACGCTCTTCACGGCCTCGCTGTTCTTCTTCTCGTCCTGGCTGGCCAGCTCCGTGACGCTGCGGTAGTGCCTTTCCAGCTGCTGCAGCTTGTCCTCCAGCTCGCTCACCTCGGCGGTTTTCTCTTCCAGCTTCTCCTTCATCTCCGTCTCCTGGCTGTCGTGGCTTTCGGCTGCCTGCCTGGCCTCGTCGAGCTCGGCACGGGCCTTGGCCAGCAGTCCACTGAAGACGAAGCACTCCTGGCTGAGTGCGTCGAGCTGTTCCTGCTTCCTGCGTCGGAACCTGATGAAGAGGGTGCAGGCCATCGCCACCATCACGGCGACGAGCATCAGCGCGGTCCTTGCCCGGCTGCGTGTCTCGGCGGCCGCCAGGGCCTCGCTGTCGGCTTTCTGCTGCAGCCGCTGATAGTCGTAGAGGGCTGCCATCTGGTGTATCGTCTCCATGCGCCGCCGGTTGTTCTGGCTGTCTATGGCGGCCTCGAAGAGCCGGGCGTAGCTGACCACGGAGTCGGCCTGCCGGCGCCGCTGGCTGACGGTCATCAGCCCGCGGTAGGCATCGGCGGGATAGTGGTCGGGCAGCAGCCGTCGCAGGAAGAGCTCGGCCGAGTCGGTCTTGTCCACGGCGAGGTAATAGTTGGCCTTGATGTAATAGTACATCTCGTGGCCACGGCTGATGTTGCCGCTGCTGTCGAAGAGTCCCGACCGCTGCTCGTACTCACGCAGCAGGCTGTCGGCGCGTCGTGTCTGTCCGCGCTTCACCATGATATGGGCCAGCGTGGCGAAGGCGCTGACGGCGCGCTGGCTGTCGGCGGCCTGGGTGTAGAGCCTGTTGGCCTTCCACACGGCGTCGACGACCCTTGCCGTGTCGCCCAGCTTGAAGTAGGGCCGGGTCATGAGTTCCTCCATGCGTATGTAGGTAAGGCTGTCGCCGATTGCGCGTGCAAGGCGCTGAATCTTCCGCATGGCGCCCAGCTCGTCGGCGGGCAGGTTCTGGACGTCGAAGAGCTCGGCCATCTGCCCGTAGACGGCTATCAGCTGGCGGGCGTCGCTCACGGTGTCGGCCATTGCTGCCGCCTCCTGATAGCAGCGCAGTGCCAGGGGCGCCTCGCCCATGTCGCGGTAGGCACAGCCCAGCAGGTAGCGGGCCTCGAGACGCTCGGCGCGGGTGCCGTGACGGTCGAAGTAGTCGGCAACGACAAGCAGCGTCGAGTCGGTGGTGAAGGGTACATACTCCTGGTTCATGGTCCGCGCGCGGGCCAGCTCGTCGCGCATCAGGGCGTCGTCGGCCGGGGTGTCGGCACACGACAGGCAGAGCAGCAGGGCCACCGCGGAATAGAGATTCTTACAAGACATAGCCTGACCTTAAATTTGGTGCAAAAGTAGGGAAAAAGGGCGACAAATGCAAATTATGGCCGAACTTTTAATAAACCAAGAATAAACCAAAACGGAAGGAATTGTCTGGGGGACAATGCCTTCCGTTTTTTACAGGGGGCGGCGGGGAGGGGCGGCGGGGGCCGTTACTGCCGGGTGTGTGTGCTCTCGTCCATGAAGAGGTAGGAGGGCTGGTAGCCGCCGAAGTCGACGACAATCTTCTCGAAGACGATGCCGGGATGGCGGGGGGTAAGGGTCAGCTCGTGATAGGCCGGGGATTGCGAATCCCCTCCCACAGAGCGGCCGACGGGCAGGGTGACGACCTTCTCCACGACGCGACGGGCGATGGTGGGATAGAACTCGGAGTACATGTAGGGCTGGCGGTCTACGAGCGTCTTGTTGAAGTTGACGGTCTGGGGGTCTGAGCCGTCGAGGCTGACGGTGTACTCATGGCCTCCGACGTTGAGGAAGTCGAGGGTGGACTTCACCACGATGTGCACGCGGACGGAGTCGAGGGACGGCCAGAAGGGACCCGCTGCTGACGCACCGGGAATGGTGGCGGAGGGGCCCGGTGCTGACGCACCGGGAATAGTGGCGGAGGGCAGGGAGAAGCGGTAGGTCAGCGTGGCGCCGTCGACGGGGGCGGTGTAGGGCGTGAGGGCCACGGCGCTGCGTGTGCGTCCGTAGTAGGGATAGACGGTCCAGGCGGTGCCGCTGGGGGCGTCGGCCTTGTAGAAGTGCTCGGCCTCCATCGAGACGTAGCCGGCGGAGGGGCTGAAGGTGTAGCCGCCGGTGGAGGACTGGGGTTGTTGCTGTGATACAGCAACATACCGGACAGCGGGCAGGAGGTCGTGGGGGAAGTTGTCGTTCCACGAGCGGTAGCCTATGTGCTTCTGCGTCATCATGCCGCGCCACTTGCCGCCGGCGATGTCGTTGTTGTAGGCGGCGCAGAGGAGCGAGTCACGGCGGAAGCACTGCTCCACGCGCCGGGCCCAGCCGTTGGCGTCGGGGTCGTTAAGGCTGGCCATGTGCAGGTTCATGGCCTGGGCGTAGTACATGTCGTAGAGGTTGGCCATGGCCTGGACAGGGAAGAGCAGCGTCTGGCGGTAGAAGTCGCGTGCCTGGTCGGGCACCTGGTCGTAGAGCCGCAGGGCGCGCAGCTCCAGGCGCTGGTAGTCGTCGGCCACGCGTCGCCACTCGCCGGTCTGCACGTTGTAGGTGCGGGCGTCGAGCATCTCGGGCGTCACGCGGGCCATGTACTGGCAGTTCTGGTTGTAGATGTCGGCGGCCTCGGCGGCGACAGCCTCGGCAGAAGAACCGCCGAGCGCGGACTGGAAGAAGCGGCGGGTGTGGCCGGTAACGTTCTGCAGGGTATACTCACGCGGGTTCCAGGCCATGTCCATGAAGAGCTGTATGGGGTACTCCATGGGCTTGAGGTCGCCAACGTTGAGAATCCACAGGCGCTGTATGCCGAAATCGTAGGCCAGGGATAGCTGTTCAAACATCTGCTGCGTCTGTGTGACGTTGAGCCACTTGGTGTTGCGGGGTGCTCCTACGTAGTCCACGTGGTAGTAGATGCCCCATCCGCCCTTGCGGCTGCGCTCCTTCGGGGTGATGGGCACGCGGCGTATGTCGCCCCAGTTGTCGTCGCTGATGAGGATGGTCACGTCGTCGGGCACGCGCAGGCCGGCGTCGTAGTAGTCCTGCACCTCCTTATAGAGGGCCCACACCTGGGTAGTCTTTTCGGCGGGCTTGCCGGTAACGTCCTTGATGATGCGGCGCTGGTTGTTGATGATGCGCTCCATGAGGCGTGTGTCGGCCTTGTCGCTCATGGCCTCGTCGCCGTCGCCGCGCATACCGATGGTGACGATGTCCTCGGTGCCCTTCATACGCTCTATGCCCTCGCGGAAGAACTGGTCGAGCTTCTGCTGGTTGGTCTCATAGTTCCATGCCCCCCACTCCTTTCGCCGGCGGGCATACTCCTGGTGGTTGCGGGCCATGGGCTCGTGGTGGCTGGTGCCTATGATGACGCCCATGCGGTCGGCGGTCGGCCCGTTCTGCGGGTCGTCGGCATAGAAAGCCCAGCTCCACATGGCGGGCCAGAGGAAGTTGCCCTTCAGCCGCAGTATCAGCTCGAAGACGCGCTCGTAGAAGCGGTGGTCGCCGTATTCGGTGCCCCAGGTGTTCTTCACCCACGACGTGAGGCAGGGGGCCTCGTCGTTGAGGAACAGCCCACGGAACTCCACGGCAGGCTCGCCGTCGGTGTAGGTGCCGGGCAGGAAGAAGGCCTCGTCGCGCTTTGTGACGGGAGCATCGGCCCACCAGTACCAGGGCGAGACGCCCAGCTGTCGGCTGAGCTCATAGATGCCGTAGATGGTGCCGCGGCGGTCGCTGCCGGCTATGACCACCTTGCCGTCGGCGTTGGTGATGACGAACTTCTCGCGGCAGCCTTTCAGCCCCGACAGCTTCAGGGCGTCGATGGAGGGGTTCTTGCCGATAGTGCCAACAAGGAGTTGTGGAGTAGCGGAGGTGAGGAGTTGGGGAGCATGGCCGAAGACGCGCTCCATGTCGGCCTGCAGGCTGCGCAGGGCAATCTTCACGCCCTCGTAGTCGGCCTCGCTGTAGCCGATGGTGGCATTGGAGAGGGCGATGGCCCCGGGCTGCGGTGAGAAACTGATGAACTGGCCGGCTACCGAGAGCACGGCTATCTGCGCAAGGGCAAAGAGGGAAAGAATGAGTCGCTTCATACTTTTACTATCTTTGTTCGCTGCAAAGATAGTAAGTATGCGCGATTTCGTTTTTTGTTATTGTTTCAAATAGTTCACAATTCACTATTCACTGTTCACTTATTCCTATTCATTAGCCTCGGCAACATCGGTGACAACCCTATGCAACGTAAAATCGGGGGTGTTGTAGGAATGAAGCAACAGGCGGTAGAAGACCTTCGGGTTGCGCTGGGGCAGCATGAAGGGCTTGGTGGCATGGCCGGCGTCATCGATGGAGGAGAAATAGACGCGGGTGTAAAGCCCGTCGTCACGACGGCTGGTGAAGAGGAACCAGCGGCTGTTGAGCGACCAGTTGTGGAAGCTGTCAGAGCGGTCGCTGTTCACTTCATCTAAAGGACGTTCATCACCTATCACGTGTCCCTCATCACCTCTAAGGTCGAGGAGCCAGAGGTCGGCCTCGGGGTGCCAGATGGAGAAATAGCCGTAGTCCACCTGTGTATACATGAGGTATCGGCCGTCGTAGGAGAGGCGCGGCCAGGTGACGCTCTTGCCCGTCTCGTCGGCGCTGATGAGTGTGTCGACGGTCTGGCCTATACGCCCCGTCGATTCATCGAAGCTGACGCGGCACAGGCTGTAGCGCTCCTTGTCGTAGTCGGTGGGATAGACCTGGCGGCGGGCCGTGGTGAAGTAGAGCCAACGGCCGTCGGGTGAGAAGGCAGGGGTGTTCTCGGCCCAGTATTTCCGCATGATAAGGGTGTCGGTCAGGGCGGTCTGGGTCTCCGTGTCGTAGATATAAACGTCCGACGAGGAGTCGTAGACCTCTATGCGCTTACGGCCTGAGAGGTGGAACATCTGCGACGTCTTGTTCGACGAGAACGCGATGTAGCGCCCACTGGGATGCCAGTAGGGGTAGACCATACTGAGGGGTGTCGGGTGTTGGGTGTGCGGGGATTGCAAATCCCCTTGAACAGTCAGCCGTTGGGTGTACGGGGATTGCAAATCCCCTTGAACAGTTGGGTGTTGGGTGTTGTGCATAAAGGTTCCGGCCTTGTCACCGCGGGCATGGTAGACATACTGGTCGGGGTTGGTGCGGTTGGCGGTGTGGCAGTTCAGGCAGGTGCCGGGCGACTGTCTGTTCTCTACCAAAGGCGATTCCTCGAAGTCGCTCAGGCAGCGCTGGTAGAGGCCCATCAGGCCGTATTGCTCATAGCCGGGGGGAATGCGGCGGTAGGTGATGCCCCAGGCGCCGATGGAGTCACGGCTGACGTAGATGCTGAAGTCGCGGTAGCGTGTCCAGCGGCCGTCCTGCCGGGCACAGACGGTCACGGTGAGGCTGTCGCCACGGTTGGCAGCCAAGAGGCGGTGCCACTCGTCGATGTCGAACTCGGCCGTGGGAGGAGATTTGTAATCCCCGGCATTTGAAGCATGCAGCGAGCCGCCTTTGCCGCCCGTCACCTCCACATCGATGGCCGAGACGCTGTCGCTGAGCATGGCAAAGTCGAGCGGGGCGATGTCAAGGGGGACGGTCACACCAACATAGTCGGGGTAAATCTGCGGCAGCTCATCGGCCTGCACGGCATCCTCCGGCATATTGGATGAACAGCCAAGGGTTAACAACCAACACCCAACAGCTAACAGCCAACAGCTACAAGAAAAACTGGTCTTCTGTCTTTTCATAGTTTTCACGAAGTTTGTTGAAGACTTTATGCTGGCGTATCTGCTCGGGATGCAGGGCGAGGGCTCTCATTTCGCCGACCCACTCCTTGCTGGAGAAGTGCTGCTCTACGATGGCTATGTATTTCAGCGCCAGTTCGTATTGCCCCGTGATGAGAGCCGCCTCGGCGAGCCGTCGCAGAGGCCGCTCACAGTCCTCGACACCATCCTTCTTCACCATCACCTCGAAGGCACTGCGCTGCGCCATTGTCACCATGCCCAGCTGCATGTACACGTCGCTCATCATCATGGCGGCCAGCTCGCTCGTCAGCACATCACGCGAGTCGGCAAGGCAGTCACGGACGACATTCGGCCCGCCAAGCCCCAGCCTATACTGCGCCAGGCACACCACCTTGCGGCAGGCCAGCGAACGGGCAGGCTGCTGACGGTTCTTCTCGACTATCTGCTCCCACTTGCCTTTCAGCTGCAGCGCGTCGTACTCCCGCTCCTCGTCAGTACCGTCGAAACGGTTAGGCGATGACGAGCAGCCGCAGACAATAAATAGTAAACAGTAAACAATAAACAATAAACTGCATCTAATCATGGCTACAAAAATACAACAATTTCCCGTAACCGCCAAATAATAGCAAAAAAAGATGCTGCGTCGCATTGGGCGCAGCATCTTATTCATTTACGATTTACGAATTTACGAATTACGAATTACTCCGCTCCGATGTATGCCGGGTTCTGGTCGCAGAGCGGGTTCTTGGTGATCTCGTCTGCAGGGATAGGCATATCCATCTTGAGGTCGTTGTACTCATAGTCGCGGTTGGTCCAGGGCACATCCTTCAGGTTCTCCTCGTTACGAGTAGGATAGTTAGTAGCCACGTGGTCGGCCATGAAGCCAGACTTCTGCATATCCGGACGGAGGCACCACTCGCAGTTGAACTCCTTACGGCGCTCGGTGTTGACGGCCACCTTCCAGACGGGCGACTTGAAGCCCTTCTGAGCAGCATACTGGGTGTAGTAGGTCTTGGCATCCGTGCGCAGTTCGTCGTTGCTGCCGAAGGGGATAGGATATTCTGTGCGGTTCTTCACGAACGGACCGCCGGCCTCGTTCTCACCCTCAGCACGTCCAGTCCACTCAGCAAAGCTGTTGTAGTAAGGCAGGTACTTGCTGGTAAGTTCATTTTCCTTACCGGCCTCGAGCTTACCGAAGGCACGCTCACGCAGCTGGTCGAGCTGTGCCCAAGCCGTTGCAGAGTTCTCGCCCTCAGTGCGGAACAGACACTCAGCATAGTCGAGCATCACGTTGGGCAGACGCTTCCAGTAGATGGGAGTGGGGCTCCAGTGACCATCGCCCCATGACTTGTAGTCGGCAGAGGCGGTACGCCACATCTTCGAGCTCCAGATAGAAGGAGCCCACTCACCGTTGTTGAAGTGGAACTGCTTGGTGTTGGTACCAGAGCCGCCCTTACCAAGGACTTCCTGCAGATAGGGGTTCACACCGTAGATGGCAGGCTCATACCAGCCCTCATACTGCGGGTCGTAGGCAGGATTGCTCGGGTCAATCTGAGGCACGGCACCGGTGTAGCATGAACCAGCGCGGCGCTTGTCGCCCTTCTCATAGCAGGAATACCACTCCCAAGAGAGGTAGAGCGAGCCCCAGCCTCCGTTCTCAGGACATGCGGTGTACCACTTCAGCATCAGCTTCGAAGTGAGGTTGCCCCACTGTCCCCAGTTGGTGCCCTCGTCGAGCTGCTCCACCCAGACGGCTTCAGGTCCCCATGCCGAAGCGGGATCCCACAGCGTAGTGAACGACTCGTTGAGCTTATAGGTGTGGCTGTCTAGGATCTGCTTGAAGCAGGCGGCAGCATCCTTATACAGCTGCTGGGCCTGAGCGGCGTCCTGCTGCTGTCCGTTAGCACCATCGGTCAGACGATAGGCCTTCCACATATAGGCATCGCCGAGGTAAGCAAGTGCCATACCCTTGGTAGCACGACCAAACTGACCATCGAGAGGTTGCCACTCGAGCAGCTCGGCAGCGGTCTTGAAGTCCTGGATAATGAAGTCCCACATCTCGACATAGGTTTCTGCGCGGGCCTTTGCAGGAGTGTTTGAATAGTTCTCACCTGTGGCCAGCATAGGCACGCGGCCGAATGTGGTTGCCAGCCAGTGGTAGTAGAAGCCACGGAGGGCATGGGCCTCACCACGCAGGCTCTTCCAGTACTTCTCTGTAAACTCAAGGTTGGGCGTAGCAGCTTCAATACCCGAGATATAGTCGTTGGCACGGCAGATACCGGCGTAGACCTGCTTCCAGCCGGAGAGCAGCTCAGAGGAACCGGGGTTCCAGGCCTGAGAGTTCCAGTTCTTATCCCATCCTGTAGCTTGGGTGTCGATGGTCGGGTGGCAACCGGTGAAGAGGTTGGGCTTGAAGCCCCAGTCGCCGTCGAATTTGTCATCGGGATACATCAGGTCATAGACGCCGTTCAGACCTTTGATGGCATTGGAGTTCTTCTCAAACATTCCAGAGGGATCGATAGAGTCGTATTTGTCGACCGTCAGGAACTCGTCGTTGTCACAGGATGTCAGGCCTACGGCCATCATGCTGCACAGCGCCGTTCCGAAAATAAAATATTTTGTTTTCATATTTGTATGCTTTAATCTTGATAGCTTGAATTCGTATGGTACGCTTAATTCGTTTTATTAGAAGGTAACGCTCACACCACCCATGAAGGTACGGGGCTGCGGATAACGACCGGTATCAAGGCCTTGGAAGAGGATAGAACCTGTACCGACTTCAGGATCGCCGTACTTGTTGTATGACGAGATGCAAAGCAGGTTGTTGACACCAAGATAGACACGTGCCTTCTGGATTGACAGCATGTTGGAAACTGACTTCGGCAGTGTGTAGCCCACCTGGAGGTTGGAGATGCGGAGGAAGTCGCCGCTCTTGATCCAGAGGTCGCTGACACGGGTGTTACGGGCATAGTCACCGATAGACAGGCGAGGCAGTGAACCGCCACCGTTGCGGAAAGCGTCTGCATAGGCATCCTGCAGGATGTTAGGCGTGGTCTGGTCGTCGAGCTGGGTCATGGAGCTCAGCTTCATGGCCGAATAAGAAAGGATGTCCTGGCCAAGAACGCCATACATGTAGAGGCTGAAGTCCCAGTCCTTATAGGTGGCGCCAATGTTCAGACCGAAGTTCAGGGCGGGGAAGCCGTTGCCCAGGATCTGGCGGTCGTTCACGTCGAGCACGTGGTCGCCGTTGATATCCTTGAACTTAGCATCGCCGATAGCCAGCGGGTGACCGTTGCCCGGATCAACCTTCGACTCGGTATCACCATCAGAGAACTTCTGATGACCTTCCATAAAGTAGTTGTAATAAGCGTCGAGGTCAGCCTGGTCCTTGATATAGCCGTCGAACACATAGCCGAAGTATGAGCCGATAGCCTCACCCTCCATACAGACGGAGTGGTTGTTCCAGTGACCGTTGCCGTCGATGGCACCGACCTGCGAGTTATCGTAGTTGCTGGCGCCGCTGTTGGCAGAACAGGTGCTGTAGAGCGGGCCGCCCATCTTCTTCACCTTATTCTTAATAGTAGAACCGGTCAGACGGGCATTCCATCCGAAGTCCTTGTTCACCTGCTTGTGATAGCCGATGGCGAATTCAAAGCCCTTGTTCTCAATCTCACCGTAGTTGGTGTAGACCTGCGTGTCACCTGCCGACGGACGGAACTGCTGATTGAGGAGCAGGTCCTTCGTGGTCTTGATGAAATAGTCGAGGGTGATGTCCCAGTTGCCGAGGAATGCGAAGTCGATACCGAAGTTCAGCATCTCGTTGGTCTCCCACTTCAGGTTAGTGTCCACCAGCGGAGCATACCAACCAGTGTCGCGGTTACGATTGCCGCCGAAGGCACCCGAAACACCATTCTCACCATAATAGTTATAGGCCACGTCCTTTGCGCTCAGGGCGTAGACGGCCTTACCGGTCATGTTACCGGCGTTACCTGTCTGACCCCAACCGACACGGAGCTTCAGGTTGTCGACAAACTTCAGGTCCTTCATGAACGGCTCCTCGCTGATACGCCATGCACCGGCCACTGAGGGGAATGTACCCCAGCGGTTGCCCTGACCGAAGTTCGAGCTACCGTCACGACGGATGGTTCCAGTCAGCACGTAGCGGTCCATCAGGTTGTAAGAAGCACGTCCGAAGTATGAAATGGTGCGGATGTCAGGATTGTAAGCACCGTTACCCTGGATGTTATCAGGTTTTTCGGTCAGCTGGATGTCGCGGTTCAGGATGGAGGGGAATTCACGTGCGCTGGCGCTCACCCACTGTCCCCACGACTTGTTCACCTCATTACCGACCATCAGGGTCAGATTGTGGATGTCGTAATCAAGCGTGTAGGTCAGATAGGTCTGGATGCCGAGGCTGTAGCCGTGGCTGTTGTTCAGTGAGAGGGCATAAGCCTGGTCGGCCTGCATGCGCACCTCAGTCAGCTTGCCGCCAATCATGTTGTAGCGGTGGCGACCGCCGGTGTAGTCAGAGCTGTTGTTGCCCCAGTATGTATAGGTACCCTGGCTGCGGAGGTCGACCTTGTGGTTCTTCAGCTGGAGGAGGGTCAGGTCGGCAAAGGCCGTGGTCTGGATACGGTCGTAGCCATTGCGGGCACGGTCGCCGTTCTCCATCTGCGAGGCGTAGGGGTTAGCACCGATGGTGGTGTTACCCTCCCAGTTGTTCACGGTCTGCTGTGAGCCAGTGCCGTAGGTGCCGTCGCCGTTCACCAGGTTGACGTGGATGAGCTCCTTGGCCGGGTCATTATCAAGATAGTAGTCCAGCGTGGGGGTCAGCGAAGCGAAGTCACGCAGCGACGACATGTTCTGGTTGTTACCCAGCGACATGTTCGAGCCGCGGCTCTCACTGTGGGTATAGTTGATGTCGCCACCGATTTCCAAGTACTTATTCACCTTGGTGCTGATGTTGGCGCGAGTGGTGAAGCGCTTGTAGTTGGTGTTGACGACGATACCGTTGATGTCGTTGTAGCCGAACGAAAGGTTGTAGAGAGTCTTCTCCGTACCGCCGTTGACGGTCACGCCATACTGCTGCTTCAGGGCGGCGCGCGTCATCTCCTTCTGCCAGTCGATGGTGTTCAGGTCGCTGAAGTCGTTCTTGTCCCAGACCCTGTTGATGAACATACCGCCGTCGTTGGCCTTAGCCTCCTTGATGGCCTTGGCATAGGTGCCGAGGTCCAGCACGTCGAGGGTATAGGGCAGCGTCTGCAGACCGTAGTCGGCCGTCACGGTAATGTTGGCCTTGCCCTTGACACCACGCTTGGTGGTAATCATCACGACACCGTTAGCACCAGCCGAACCATAGATGGCAGTAGCCGAGGCGTCCTTCAGAATCTCGATGCGCTCGATGTCGCCGGGGTTCACGAAGTCGGCATTGTTGCCCACCTGAACTCCGTCTACGACATAGAGGGGAGAGGCGTCGCCATTGATGGTACCGATACCACGGATGCGGATAGCAGCACGTCCGTCAGGCGAACCGTCCTGCATGAACACCTGCACACCGGCGGCAGCACCCTGCAGGGCCTGACCGATGTTCTGCGGCACACGCTTCATCACGGCCTCCTGGTCGAGTGTGGCCACCGAACCAGAGATGTCGCTCTTCTTCATCGTACCATAACCCACGACGACCACGTCGGAGAGCATCTGGGCGTCTTCCTTCAGCACGACGCTGATGTTCTGGCGTCCGCTGACGTTCACACGCTGGGTGACATAGCCGACATAAGAGATTTCGAGACGGTCGTTGCTGGAGGCCGAGACGCTGAACTTTCCGTTCAGGTCGGTCACACCACCTGTTCTCGTTCCAACTACTGTCACCGACGCACCGATAATCGGTTCACCGGCTTCATCATTCACCGTTCCTTTAACCAAGCTCTGAGCCAGCGCTCCCATGGGGAACAAACAGAGCAGGAACAGCAACACTAAAGGCTTTTCCAGTGATTTGAATTTTAACATAAAACTTAACTTGATTGGTTTATAATTAGTAGTAAATATGTTACAATAATAGCAAAAATATTTCAACGCCGCAAATTTAGGACTATTCCGAACGTGTCGCTTTCTCTCACGTTTCACATACTTTCAAGTTTGTCTCATACCGACGTCTCAGCCGCCAATACACGGCCACACTGAGCTGAATATGAACAATTATGGGGAGGAGTGAGTGGCGGAGCAGATACCCACACACTTTCTTGCAGAACCTGAAAAGGGGAAATAAAAAAGGTTCTACAAGAATCTGTGTGGGCCAATACCGTGATGAAGATATGAGCTATATGCCTCCTGCCTGTCAGATAAGTGCCTCTTATCTGTAAGATAAGTGTCACTTATCCCAGAGGAAAGTGGCACTTATCTCTACAAGCAAGCATGAATAGTGCGTCTCATCCGAGGTTATCCTCACTAATTCTTGTAGAGCCTAAAAAAAGGGGGCAACAGTTCTTGCGCTCTTATCGCGCAAGGAACTGTTGTCCCTCTTTCGCTTCCTACAAGCTATGCTTGGGGAATATTACTTGCGGTAGGCGGGGTTCTGGTAGGCTTCCTTCTCCTCGTTGCTCATCTGCATTCCGTCGAGCTGTCCCTGCGGGATGGGACGGATGTAGTAGTTGGCGGGGATGGTGCGCTTGAACTCCAGCAGGTCCTTGTCGGTGTAGCCAACGTCGGCGATGTGGTAGGTGGTGGCGCGCTCGGCCCACTTCTGGGTGCGCACGAGGTCGTACCAGCGATAGCCCTCGCCCCAGAACTCACGGCTGCGCTCGTCGAGGATGTAGTCGATGGTGATGGTGGCGGGTGTTGCGGCGAGCATTTCGGCGCTGTGGTCTACGCTGACCTCGACGTTGTCGTTCTGCGAGAAGGTCTGCTTTCCTGCACGCTCACGCAGCACGTTGACGTACTTCACGGCGCTGGCGTTGTCGCCCAGCTTCACGGCAGCCTCGGCAGCGAGGAGGTAGAGCTCGGAGAACTTGGCAATGTTCCAGGGACGGGGCGAGCCGCCGTTGACCTTCGAGCCCAGTCCGCCGGCGTTGTCGGTGCGGTAGATGCCAATCTTCCAGTTGATGGGATACTTCTTACGGCTGATGTGGTTGACGGCGACTACGAAGTCGGCGCGTCCGGGCATCTCGCCGAAGCCCAGCTTGCCGTCGGCTCCGGTATAGTTGATGTTGGCGTCGTCGCTCTCGGGCACCCAGCTGAAGTAGACCTCGTCGGGCTTCACCTGCATACCGTTGGCGCCCAGCACGTAAGGCTCGGTGTTGCCGGCACGGTGCCAGTTGGTGTGGTAGCGCAGGGTGAAGGTGGCGTCGTAGCGCGAGTCGATGGCCTTCACGGCATCTTCCCACACGCCGCCCTTCATGAAGTTGTCGGCGATGGGGGCCATACGTGTCCAGGGACGGCCGAGTGCCTGCACGGCCTCACGCTGGATGGGGTTGATGGTGTTGCCCGAAGCGGCCTTGGCGATCATCTCGGTGTAGTTCCAGGTCTCCATCCAGTAGGCGAAGTTCTCGGGCGAGCCGCCGCCGCCCCATCCGTAGCCCGAACCGCCGTTGCCGAACTTCTCGTCCTCGTCGTGGTCGGCATAGAGCATGATTTCGGAGTTGCGGTCGTTGGTGGCCACGTTCACGTCGTAGAAGGTGGGCTGCAGGGCGTAGGGGCCGGGGTTGTCGATGGCTGCCTTAGCCGTGTCATAAGCCTTCTGGTAGTAGCTGCGAGCCTGGCTGGCGTCGCGGCTGGTCTCAGGATAGGTGGGGATGTTGTTGGGGTTCTCCAGCCACCAGGCGTAGGTGAGGTATGCCTTGGAGAGGAAGAGGCGTGCCACGTTCTTGGTCACGGTGCCGGTCATGCGCGGGTTCTCGGGCAGGTCGGCGAGGGCCTTCTCCAGGTCGGGGAAGATGCACTTCTCGTAGACCTCGGGCACGGTGTTGCGCACGGAGGTACGCACGGTGGAGGTGTTGAACTTCAGCTCGCCGGCGCCCAGGTCGAGAGGCACGCCGCCGTAGGTCTGCACGAGCAGGAAGTAGTCGAAGGCGCGGAAGAAGTAGGCCTCGGCCAGCAGGGCGTCGTCGATGCCGGCGGCGGCTCCGTTCTCAATGATTCCGCTGGCAGTGTTGATGTTGGGGAAGGTGGCGCCCCAGATGGAGCCGGCGATGGAGTTGGTGGGTACCATCTGTCCCACGCCCGAGAGGTCGGCATCCTTGAAGTTGCCGTCGGCCGACTGTGCGTAGGTGTACTCGTCGGTGCCGGTCTCCACGCTGTTGAGGTAGTAGCCGTTGCCGTAGAAGTAGCGCAGGTGGGCATAGAGCGAGGTGAGTCCGCCCTCGATACCCGTCTTCGTGTTGAAGAATGTGGGGTCGAACTGCGTGCGGGGCTGCTCGTCGAGGATGTCGGAGCAGGAGTTAAGGGTTGCAGTGATACTGCAACATACTAAACCCGCAGCCAGGAAATATTTCATGCTTTTTGTTTTCATATTATATCATTCGTTTAAAAAGGGTTCGTTGTTCGTTGTCGGTGCTGCGATGGTATCGCAGCGGAAGAGACGTGACCTCTGTCTTCAACGTCAGAACGTCACGTTGAGGCCGAAGATGAAGTTACGCGTAGCGGGGGTGTTGTAACCCACGATGGGCATCTTGTGCTTGCCGGTATATCCGTCGACGGCCACTGCCGTGTTCTGGTTGGCCCACGAGTTGGTCTCGGGGTCGAGTCCGCTCTCGTTGTTGAAGGGCGAGAAGAGCACGAAGGGGTTCTGCACCGAGGCGTAGAGGCGCAGGCGGCTGATGCCGAAGTTCTTGACGGCCTTGAGGTTGTCGAAGTTGTAGCCCAGGGTGATGGTGCGCACCTTCAGGTAGCCGGCGTTGAAGTATCCGAGCGTTGAGCCGTACTTGGGGTTGTCGCTGCTGATGATGCCTCCGGGCTTCGGGTACTTGGCTCCGGTATTCTCCTCGGTCCAGTAGTCCACGTCGAGCTGTCCGCGGCGGCCGGTGAGCATGTTCAGGTAGCCGTTGCTGGAGTGGATGGCCGAGATGAGCTTACCGCCAATCTGGAAGGCGCCGATGACGGTGAGGTCGAATCCCTTGTAGCCCACGGTGGTGTTGAAGCCTCCGATGAGGTCAGGCTCCATGCTCTGGATGCGGCGGTCGTCGGCACCGATGGCACGGGTGGGAACGCCGTTGGCGTCGAGCACGTCGTCGTTGTACTTCACCTTAATCATACCCAGGTTGCCGTCGGGCTCGAGGAGGGCGAAGTTGGTGGTTTTGTTGCCGTCTTTGTCTACAACCTCGTACACATCGCCCTCATTCCACAGTCCGTCGTACTCATAGTCGTAGATGACGTCGATGGGGTGACCTACGAACCAGCGGTTGGCCACGTCCTGCTCGGGCTCCACCGTGCCGTCGGGCTTGACGACGTCAGCGCCGGTCAGCTTGGTCAGCTTGTTGCGGTTGGCGTAGAGGTTGATGCCGGCATCCCAGTGCCATCCGTTCTTGTTGTCGATGATGATGCCGTTGAGCGAGAACTCGAAGCCCTTGTTCTGGGTGTTACCGATGTTGCCGGTGAAGCTGCTCACGCCCGACGTGCTGGGCATGGAGACGTCGAGCAGGATGTCCTTCGTCTTCTGGATGTAGTACTCGAACGAACCGTTCAGCCTGCCGTTGAAGAGCGAGAAGTCGAGACCGAAGTTCCAGGTCTTGGAGTACTCCCAGCTCAGCTCGGGGTTGGGCAGTGCGTTGACGTAGTATCCGGCCTTGTAGTTAGTGCCGTTGCCGAAGTTATAGTTGCGCACGGCCAGTCCGCCCAGCGTAGAGTAGGGATTGACGCTCTGGTTGGAGGTCTCACCGTAGCCGATGCGCAGCTTGAGGTTGTCGAGCCAAGTGGCCTGCTCCATGAAGCTTTCGCGGGCAATGTTCCAACCGACCGAGACTGCGGGGTAGGTGTGCCACTGGTGTCCCTTGGCCAGACGCGAGGAGGCGTCGGAACGGACGGCCAGCGAGAGCATGTACTTGTTGTCGTAGCTGTACATCACACGGCCCATCCACGACATGAGTCCGCTCTGCCAATAATTAAAGTTGTTGAGGTTCATCTGTCCCACGGCCTTGTCCAGGGCGTAGTACTGGAAGTAGTCGGCGGGGATGTTCTGCACGCCGGCGCCTGACGACTCGTAGGTAGTCTGCTCGGCGGAGTACATACCAACGACGTTCAGGTTGTGCTTCTCGGCGAAGGTGCGGTCGTAGGTGATGAGGTTCTCCACGGTCCAGTTGCGTGTCTGGTCGTTGGAGATGCCGCCGCCGTTCACAGCGTTGGCGTCCTTGTTGTTCACGCCGGTGCCGGTGAAGTTGCCGCCCTTGCTGGAGCGGAAGTTCAGACCGACGTTGATGCGGTATGCCAGGCCCTCAATCCAGGGGCACTTCACCTCGCCGAAGAGGGTGTTGTAGGTACCGATGCCCTTGTTCTCGCTGAGCCAGACGTCCTCGTCGCGCTCCACCGTCTCGCGGGTGACGACGCTCTGGTCGTCGGCGGGCAGGGTGACGTAGCGCTTCAGGTTGCCGTCGGCGTCGTAGGGGCTGGCCAGCGGGCTCTTGCTCAGCACGCCGTACATGTCGTTCACGCCCTTCGACTTGCGATAGCTCGTGTTGGTGCTCAGGCCGAAGCGGAAGTACTTGCCCACCTGCTGGTCGAAGTTACCGCGCACGCTGATGCGGTCGTAGCCCTCGGTGGGGACGACGGACTCGTCGTGGTAGTAGCCGGCGCCGAAGCTGTAGCTGCCGCCGTTGGTGCCGCCGGCCACGGAGACGTCGTGGTTATGGCTCACGCCCGTCTTGTAGTAGAGGTCCTGCCAGTCGGTGTTGGTGTCGTCGCTCTCGTCGAGCGAGTTCTGGTACATGCCGGCATACTGGCGCATCTTGGAGAAGGTGGGGCCGTCCATCATGGGGTATTTCTTGAACACCTTCTTGAAGGCCACGTAGCCGTTGTAGGACACCTTGGCCGGAGCACCCATGGCTCCCTTCTCGGTGGTGATGAGAATGACGCCGTTGGCACCGCGGCTACCGTAGATGGCCGTGGCCGAAGCGTCCTTCAAGATGTCCATCGACTTGATGTCGGCGGGGTTGATGTCCGAGAGTTTACCCATAAAGGGTATTCCGTCGAGGACGATGAGGGGGTCGTTGGAGGCCGTCAGCGAGCGCTGTCCGCGTATGCGAATCTGCATCTCCTCGCCGGGCTTCGAGCTGGTCTGCGTCATGAGCACACCGGCCACGCGGCCCTGCAGGGCCTGGGCGGCGTTGGAGGCAGCAATCTGGTTGAGCTTCTCGCCGCCGATGTTGGCCACCGAACCGGTGACGGCCTCGCGGCGCTGCGTGCCGTAGCCGATGACCACCACGTCGTTCAGCGTGGTGTTGTCCTCGCCGAGCGTGACCGTCAGGTTCTGACGGCCCTGAACAGGCACACGCTGGCTGACATAGCCCACGTAGGACACTTCAATCTGGGCATCGCGGGCGGCCTGAACGCTGAAATGTCCGTTCAGGTCGGTAACAGCACCCGCCTGAGTGCCCAACACTCGTACCGTAGCACCGATAATCGGTTCACCGGCCTCATCATTCACCGTTCCCTTCACAAGGCTCTGAGCCAGGGCACCGAGAGGGCACAAACAGAGCAGGAACAGCAACACTAATGGCTTTTCCAGTGATCTTAGTTTTAGCATAATAAATTAGATTTGTAAATGAAATGAACTATGGATTTTGTATCAACGTCGGGACTTTGCACCACAAAGATACCACATTATTCTATTATGTCGCTTCACGAATCGTCTCACCGGTTTCCACTTACGTTTCAAACGCCGCCTGCGGCCCCAATGCAAAGCAAAATGAAAGCTAATAGCACGTGCAGGTTCAAAAAAGCGGGAGAAGTCTTTCGCGTTTCGGCGAAAAAGGCTATCTTTGCAAGCGAATTAAACGACGACTCACCTAAAACAACAACAAGCATGAAAAAGGAGATTATTGCCGCCACGCTGGCCATGGCATTGCCGGCCGTGGCACAGGAGAAAATGCAGCACATGGAGCAGCAGGCCAGTGACATCATCGGACAGATGACGCTCGAGGAGAAGTTCTCGCAGCTGATGAACGAGACGCCGGGCATAGAGCGCCTGGGTATAGAGCCCTACGACTGGTGGAACGAGGGTCTGCACGGCGTGGGCCGCAGCGGCCGCGCCACGGTGTTCCCACAGCCCATAGGCCTGGCCGCCACGTTCAGCCCCGAGCGTGTGCGAGAGATAGGCGACGCCATCGCCACCGAGGCCCGCGCCAAGTATGCCGTGGCCCGCGCCGACAACAACTACTCGCGCTACACGGGCCTGACGTTCTGGAGCCCCAACGTGAACATCTTCCGCGACCCGCGATGGGGGCGCGGCATGGAGACGTGGGGCGAGGACCCGTTCCTCACCGGCACCATGGGCACCGCCTTCGTCAGAGGGATGCAGGGCGACGACCCCGTCTACCTGAAGGTGGCGGCCTGCGGCAAGCACTTCGCCGTGCATAGCGGCCCCGAGGCCACCCGCCACTCGGCCAACGTGGAGCCGTCGCAGCGAGACCTGTGGGAGACCTACCTCCCGGCCTTCCGCACACTGGTGCAGGAGGCCGGCGTGGAGATTGTCATGGGTGCCTACAACCGCGTCTACGGAGAGTCGGCATCGGGCAGCCGACTGCTGCTCACCGACATCCTGCGCAAGAAGTGGGGGTTCAAGGGCCACATCGTCTCCGACTGCGACGCCGTGACCGACATCTGGAAGGGCCACCACATCGCCAAGACCGAGGCCGAGGCCTGCGCCATAGCCATCAAGGCGGGGCTGAACGTGGAGTGCGGCTCGTCGTTCAAGGCGCTCAGAGAGGCGCTCGACCAGGGGCTGCTCTCTGAGGCCGACATTGACCACGCCCTCAAACCGCTGATGATGACGCGGCTGAAGCTGGGCATACTGCAGAAGGACCCCGACTGCCCCTATAATCATATTGGTGAGGAGCAGATAGGCAGCAAGGAGCACATCGACCTGGCCCGCAAGGCCGCCGTGGAGGGCATGGTGCTGCTGAAGAACGAGCGCGGCGCACTGCCCATAGACAAGCACATACACACGCTCTTCGTGACCGGGGCAGGAGCCGCCGACGCCTTCTGGCTCATGGGCAACTACTTCGGCATCAGCGACCGCTACTGCACCTACCTGCAGGGCATCGTATCGAAGGTGAGCAACGGAACGGCCGTGAACTACCGCCCGGGATGCCTGGAGAACGCACCCACGCTGAACACCATCAACTGGGCCGTGGGCGAGGCCGCGGGAGCAGAGAAGACCATCGTCGTCATGGGCAACAACGGCAACCTGGAGGGCGAAGAGGGCGAGGCCATCGACTCGGAATGGGGCGACCGCGTGAGCCTCAGCATCCCCGAGAGCCAGATGGACTACCTCAGGCAGATTTGCCGGCGCAAGAAGGAGGGCGTCATCGTCGTACTCACCGGCGGAAGCCCCGTCGACGTGCGCGAGGTGTGCCAGCTGGCCGACGCCGTCGTCATGGCCTGGTACCCCGGCCAGGAGGGCGGCTACGCACTGGCCGACGTGCTCTTCGGCGATGCCAACTTCTCGGGCCGCCTGCCCGTCACCTTCCCTGCCGACGGCGACCGGTTGCCACCCTTCGACGACTACTCCATGCAGGGACGGACGTACAAGTACATGACGGACAACGTGTGGTTCCCCTTCGGCTACGGCCTGAGCTATGGAAACGTGAAGTACGCCGCCATGCAAGTGAACGCCAACGGGCGCGGACTGCAGATTCCCTCGGAGCGGACACTCGACGTCAGCCTCACCCTGACCAACGACTCGCCGTGGGACGTCACCGAGACGCCACAGGTCTATGTCTCGGCACCCGGCGCCGGCGTCACGGCTCCACTGCAGCAGCTCGTCGCCTTCCAGCGCGTGACGGTGAAGGCGGGAGGCCGCGAGACGGTGACGTTCGCCATACCGCTGGAGCGGCTGGCCACGGTGCAGGCCGACGGCACCTCCAAGCTGCTGAAGGGCGAATATACCGTCACGGCAGGAGCGGCTGCCCCATCGCCGCGCTCTAAAGACCTCGCCATCGAATCGCTCACTCAAACCATTAGCCTGAAATGAACATGAACCGCTTCATCGCACTGACAATGAGCCTGGCCGCCACGCTGGGAAGCCTGCAGCCCCTAACCGCAGGGGCGCAGACCTTTCGCCAGGAGTTCGGCACACCGCGCAAGCCCTTCGTGGAGACCGTGGCCACGACCAACCACGCCGACAGCCACTACGCCCTGAGACAGCAGGCCACGCTGCGCGTCGTGGCCCGCGAGGGCGGCGTGCCCGTCCACGGCGCCATGCTACGCTTCAAGGTGGGCCCGGAGATGCTCCAGCCCGAGCGGTGGGACTCCGTCGCGTTCTGCAATGGCGAGGCCGTCGTCTGCCTGGGCACGCTCACGGAGCCCGGCTTCCTGGCCTGCCAGTATGAGTTCAGGGCCGCCGACGGCAAGACCTACAAGGACCTGGTGAAGGTGGCCTTCGCGCCCGAGTGCATCAGGACCTTCACGCCGATGCCCGCCGACTTCAAGGCGTTCTGGCAGAAAGCACTGAAAGAGGCTCGCCAGCAGCCGCTGGAGCCGGAATACACCGACATTCCCGACGCCACCAACGACCGCTTCGTCACCCGACGGGTGCGCCTCCACGTGGGCCGCAACAAGTGGATGCAGGGGTTCCTCACCATTCCGCGCAATAGTAACCTCTCACCCCTCACCTCTCACCCCTCACCCCAACAATTCCCCGTCGTGCTCTGCCCGCCCGGCGCCGGCAGCCAGAAGATATTTCCCTCAGACTACTTCCCCCAGCGGGGCTGCATCTACCTGAAGCTGGAGATACACGACAACGACCAGCTGCTGCCCGACGCCGTCTACGACAGCCTGCGCCACGAGCGCTGCGACGGCTACGAGCGCCGCGGCATGGCCTCGAGAGACACCTATTATTATAAAGATGTGTACGTAGGCTGCGCCCGGGCCGTAGACTTCCTGTGCTCGCTGCCCCAGTGGGACGGCAAGAACGTCATCGTCACCGGCGGCTCGCAGGGCGGCGCACTGACCATCGTCACGGCGGCGCTCAACGAGAAGGTCACGGCCTGCGCACCCTTCTACCCCGCCCTGTGCGACCTCACGGGATTCCTGCACCAGCGGGCCGGCGGATGGCCGAAGTTCTTCTCCAGCCACTACAACGGCGGACAGATGGACATCGCCGAGGAACAGGCCGTAGAGACGCTGCAATACTTCGACGTGGTGAACTTCGCCCGCACGCTCACCGTCCCCACCTTCATGTCGTGGGGCTATAGCGACGACACCTGCTCGCCCACCAGCGTCTGGGCCGCCTGGAACGAGATAAAAGCGCCAAAGCAGAAAGACATCACCCCCTCAAGCGGACACTGGCGCTTCCCCACAAGCTGGGACAAGTGCTGGGAGTGGATGTTAAGAGTTAGGAGTTATTTGGAGTTAGGAGTTAAGAGTTAGGAGTTAGGAGTTATTAAGAGTTAGGAGTTAGGAATTAGGAGTTAGGAGTTAGGAGTTATTAGGAGTTAGGAGTTAAGAGTTAGGAGTTAGGAGTTAGGAGTTAAGAGTTATTTGGAGTTAGGAGTTAAGAGTTAGGAGTTAGGAGTTAAGAGCAGAGGGGTGAACTCCTAACTCTTAACTCCTAACTCCTAACTCCAAATAACTCCTAACTCCTAACTCCTAACTCTTAACTCCTAACTGCTCACTTATTTAAACAGATGGGGGATGAACTCGTGGAGGCCGCGGCGCCAGGTGAGGAACTCGTGGGCGGTGCCCTTCGACTCGCTGGCCTCGACCTTGATGCCTTGTGCGCGCAGCTGCTCTACGAGGGGTCCGCCCTTGATGAAGTCGTGCTCGCCCCAGTTCATGTAGAAGTAGTGTATCTTCTTGTTGAACTCGTCGGCGTTGGCGAAGACTCCGTTGTAGGCCGTCTTCACGTCGAGTCCGAAGACGGCGCCGCTGAACGTTCCCATCCAGGCGAACTTGTCGAGGTTCTGCAGCACGACGTCGAAGGTCTGGTGGCCGCCCCACGACAGTCCTGCCATGGCGCGGTTCTCGCGGTCGCTCTTCGTGCGGAAGTTCTGGTCGATGTAGGGGA